>JAHHOT010000215.1 GCA_018677555.1 Gammaproteobacteria bacterium
ATTGCTCGTTGCCGGGAACACGATGGCGCAGTCGGTTCGCGAACGCATATCCGAGCTTGCCGTGCTGAAGACGCTCGGCTTCCAAGATGGCAGCGTGATGGCAATCGTCCTTGCGGAATCCTTGCTCGTGATGCTGGTCGGCGGCCTGCTCGGCCTCGGCGTGGCCGCATTCCTCGTCAACGTCGTGATGGCGAACGGTCCGGTGGCACTTCCGGGCATATACCTGACGCCGCAGGCAATTCTGCTGGGCTTCGGCTTCATCGTCGGGGCGGGCATTCTGGCCGGTATTTTCCCGGCATTGCGCGCAATGCGACTGACGATCGTCGACGCGCTGTCACGGGCCTGAAGGGGGCGAAACGATGTCTTGGTTTAACCAGATCATCTCCATCACCATCATGAACCTGCGCAACATCCCGCAGCGCCTTGCGGCGTCGCTCGTTGCGACGATCGGCGTTGCCGCGGTCGTCGGCGTTTTTGCCGGCGTGCTGTCGATGGCCAGCGGCTTCGAGAAAACCATGATCGCCGCCGGTGCTGACGACGCGGCGGTAATCCTGCGCGCCGGATCGACCGGTGAATTGAGCAGCGGCATCGGCAACGAGCAGGCCAACATCATCGCGGACGCTCCCGGAATCGCGCGCGATGATGAATCGGCCATCGTCTCGGCAGAGCTGTACGTGCTCGTCGACGTTGCGAAGAAATCCACAAACGAAGGCTCCAACGTGCCGCTGCGCGGCGTGCAGTCGCGAGCTTTCGAGACCCGCAATGACCTGCGGATTATCGACGGTCGGACGTTCGAGCCCGGCAAGTACGAGCTAATCGCCGGGCGGGGAGCCAGCGGTCAGTTCGAGGGGCTGGAGGTCGGCAACGTGTTGCCCTTCGGCGTACTGGAATGGACCGTGGTCGGCGTATTCGAGGCCGGTGGCGGTGTTGCCGAATCCGAACTCTGGACGGACGTACGGGTGCTCAAGGAGGCGTACCGGCGTGGCGGTTTTCAGTCCGTTCGCGCCCGGCTGGACGGCCCGGACGGCCTCGAACGCCTCACGACGGCGCTGAAAGACGATCCGCGCATCGACGTGGACGTTTATACCGAGAAGGAATTTTACTCATCACAATCGGAGAACCTGTCCACCTTCATTCGCGGCGTCGGCTACCCGTTGACCATCCTGATGGCGATCGGGGCCGTGTTCGGCGCGCTGAACACGATGTATTCGTCAATATCGGCGCGCAGCAAGGAGATCGGCACGCTGCGCGCGATCGGTTTCGGTCCGATGCCCGTACTGATGTCGGTCATCATCGAGTCCGCGTTTCTGGCGGTTATCGGCGGTGCGATCGGCGGCGGCCTCGCATTCCTGTTCCTGAACGGCTTCACGGTGTCGACGCTCAATGGCGCGAGCTTCAGCCAGGTCGTGTTCGACTTCGCGGTATCGCCGGATCTGCTGCTGCAGGGTCTCGTCGCGGCGATACTGATCGGCCTGGTCGGCGGGCTGTTTCCCGCAATTCGTGCCGTTCGCATGCCGGTTTCGATGGCGCTGCGGGAACTCTGACTGGCAGGCTGGAAAAGGAGCAGCGACACCGGCTTACTCACGCTGCGTCGCATGATGTTGTGCCTGCAGCCGCGTAATCACCCGCATCCGCCATAGCCAGATCGACAATATCAACAAGGCAGACACCGGCAAGGCCTCGGGAAATGCCAGCACGACGAAGTCGTAAAGTCCGTGCAGTAACGCGGAAACGGTGACGGCCAGGTAGGACAGCAACACCAGCGGGCGCCCGGCCAGGTAGGCTTTGCCAACCATGTAGCCCCACGTGGATGAAAACATGATGTGCACCAGCGGGCTTGCGAAGCCGCGCAATACGGCGTCCCGGTCATCCAGGAATTCGAGGTAGCTGTAGTTTTCGGCCGCTGCGTAACCCAGTGCAATGAACGATGCGTAAATGATGCCGTCCATTTTCTCGTCAAAAGCCTTGAGACGCAGAGCGACAACGACGAACGGAATGAACTTGGCTGTTTCTTCGATCCCACCGATCACGAGCACTGCGTAAGCGAACAGCCCCGCGAGGCTTGAATCGGCAAGCATGAAGGCGTCGTAACGAATCCCGATGATGCCGGCCGCCTGGTACATCGCCTGGCTGATAAAGGATGCGCCGATACCGAGCAAAAAGCACAGCAACAGGTTACCGAGCGGCTCGGGCCGGTGCCGGTCCTTGTGGTAGTGATAGATGGCCCAGAAAGCGACGGGTACCAGGATCGGCAGGAAGAGCATGGCTAAGGGCATTCCCAAGTATGACGCGCGACGGAGCGGCTGGCATCCATCGGCTTCACGTATCGGGTAGCTTGTTGGCTTACGCGATGTCCGAAGCCAGGAAGAATGACGTATCGGTCGTCTTCTCCCGGACCGCGCGGTGTAATCCCCGGATCGGTGGCCCGTCGGCTTCGACGTAGTCCCAGCAAGCCTGCGCCTGTGCCTGGTCCATAAACTCCGTCAACAGGTAGTAGTGCCCGGCCGGTTCGTCGGCGTTGTAGCCGTCATGCTCTACGCGCCGCATGACACGCCAACCAACCATCAGTTTCCGGCCCAGCAGATGTTCGCAAAAGGCATCGAACGCCCTGCGAAACTCGGTCTCACTGGTCCCGGGGGTCAGGTTGAAGGTGCTGTGCATCGCGATCATGGCAACGGATCGGGCCGGGCGGGTTCTGCCAGGTCGTTGATTTTACGTGATTCCGTGCCAGGTTCGCTGCGGCTTTCGCCAAACATTCGCGGACTGGAATTTAGACCGATTCCGGCCCGGCCCGGCGTCAAATGATCAGAAACGATGATTTTGTGACCATCGCCGGCCAGCAACTAAGAGGAACCAGGCATGCGACAAAAGGGCAGGGCGCCCCACAAACTCCTGCAACCGCTTGCAAAACCTCGCTCTGTCGGCGCCGACCTGCTCGGACTGTTTACACGGTACGCCGGGGCTGGTGCTGCAGGCACGGGCATTCATTTTTTGGTTTTGTTGCTGCTGGATGACTACCTCGGTGCCGTCGCGGCTTCCTCGCTTGGCGCGCTCGCAGGCCTTGTTGTCAACTTTCATCTTGCAAGGTCGCTGGTATTCAACGGGCGCCAGGTCGGACCAGGCGCATTGCGACGCTTCTCGGCCGTCGCATGTGGCGGTTTCGCCGTAAACGCCACAATGATGGCAACGCTCACGCCCGCGATGTCCGCATTCTCGGCACAGATAATTGCGACCGGAACGGTGTTCTGCGCCGGGTTCCTGTTAAACAACGCATGGACGTTCAATGAGCAACGGATGCAGCACTGATGACGTCGTCCTGAGCGTCGTCGTTCCCTGTTTCAACGAATCGGACGGGCTGCTGCACTTTCACCGCCGCCTGTGCGCCGCACTGAAGCCGATACCTGGGCCAATCGAGGTAATCTACGTCAACGACGGAAGCGTCGACGACACTGAGGATGCCATTCGGCAGCTGCAGCGGCAGGATTGTCGAGTCGGTTTTGTTGATCTGAGCCGCAACTTCGGCAAAGAGGTTGCCCTCATGGCGGGTATCGATCACGCACGGGGTGCCGCAGTGATCGTCATCGATGCAGACCTGCAGGATCCGCCGGAGCTTATCCCGGACATGGTTCGTGCCTGGCGCGACGGTTACGACGTCGTTGCCATGAAGCGGACCGACCGCTCGTCGGATTCCCGGTTCAAACGGGTGACCGCATCCTGGTATTACTGGCTACTCGGCAAACTGAGCCCCGTTGCGATTCCCGAAAATGTCGGCGATTTTCGGCTGATCAGCCGGCGCGTCGTAAATGCCCTCAAGCAAATGCCAGAGCGTAACCGCTACATGAAAGGAATTTTCGCGTGGGTCGGCTTCAACAGCATCGAGTTGCCGTACCATCGTGACGCGCGCTACGCGGGTGACTCGAAGATGCCGCTGTGGAAGCTGTTCAGTCTCGCGATCGACGGAATCACCTCGTTCAGCATCGCGCCGCTGCGCCTGGCCAGCATCGCGGGCTGCGCTGTCGCACTTGGCGCTGTCCTGTTCGGCGTCGTGATGCTCATCAGAACCGCGTTGTTCGGCGATCCCGTCGCCGGGTTTCCAACGCTCATCGTGGCCATCACTTTCCTGGGTGGGGCGCAGCTCATGGCTATTGGCGTTCTTGGCGAGTACGTTGGCCGCTTGCTGCTGGAATCCAAGCGGCGCCCGCTCTATCTCGTCAATCACGTCGAACTGCCGTCGCAGTCCGCATCACCCATCGACAATACCCGTCTGCCGAGGCAGGCGCTGGGATGACGGCGCGCAGCAAAACCTTACTGACGATTCTCGTATTCGCTGTGGTCGTTCGCGTTGCGATCCTGGGCGCCTATCCGCTGCACGACACAACCGAGGCTCGCTACGCTGAAATTGCCCGGTTGATGATCACGACCGGGGATTGGGTCACACCGCACATCGCCGAGGGAGTGCCGTTCTGGGGCAAGCCGCCCCTTTCCATGTGGCTGACCGCTGCATCGTTCGAGTTCCTGGGCCAGCATGAATTCGCCGCACGACTGCCGTCGTTCCTGCTCGTCGTCGGAACGCTGTTCCTGGTTTTTCGGCTCGGTGACCGACTGTACTCGCGAGAGACCGGCATTGCCGCCGCAGCGATAATGCTCAGTTGCGCGATAGCATTCATCGCCGCGGGTGCGGTCATGACCGATGCGTCGCTGCTGTTCGCGACGACCCTCGCACTGGCCGGATTCCTGATGACGGTCGAGGGCTTCGGTCCGGGCTGGCGCTATCTTGTCTTTGTCGGTCTCGGCATCGGATTGCTCGCCAAGGGACCCGTGGCAGTCGTCCTGACAGGAATGCCCATTGCGATCTGGTCGTTGTCCGAGCGTCCCGGGTGGTTGAGCTTGCGCCGCATTCCCTGGCTGTCGGGCACGCTACTGTCGCTGGTGATTGCAGCGCCCTGGTATGTCCTGGCTGAATTAAAAACACCGGGATTTCTCGAATACTTCCTGCTCGGGGAGCACTGGCTGCGATTCGTCCAGGCCGGCTGGGAAGGGGACATGTACGGCTCCGCGCACGCACGTCCGCGCGGCACAATATGGCTGTTCGGTTTCGCCGCGTTATTGCCGTGGTCGATCGTCGCCCTGTACGCATTGCTTGCGAAACTGCGCACCCGGACCCTGCTCACTGCGACCGACGCAAGGTCGCGGTTTCTGCTTTGGTGGACGCTTTCGCCATTGCTCTTTTTTTCTTTCGCCGGAAACATCCTTCCCGCCTACGTGTTGCCGGGCGTGCCGGCGTTCGCGCTGCTGCTGGCGGTATGGATAGTGCGGCGTCGTGCGACGATCCTGCATGCAGGCTGGGTCACGCCGGTCCTTACCCTTGCAGTGGCGATACTACTCAGCGTCGGCGCTATCCCCGGAAAAACGCAAAAGGACCTGCTTCGCGATTTCGTGGATGTGGCACCCGGACAAACGTTGTTCTACTTTCCGCGCAAACCCTATTCGGCGGACTTCTACTCCGGCGGCCAGTCTCGTCTTCTCCCGACCAGCAAAGACCTGGTCACCTACCTCGCTGAGCCGGGGAGGGGATTCGTTGCGATTCGACGCAACAGCCTTGAACGTCTACCGGCCGGAGTCAGTGCCTGCCTCGCGGTGAACGCCAGCTATTCGTCGTATATTCTGTTCGAAAAAGATCCGCTCGGGTGCCCCGCGAAGCTTGAAATCGCGCGTGACTAGAAACTCTGCTTCGCTTCCAGAAGAATTTGCACGCCGGACACGCCGGACACGCCGGGTAGTTTGTCGAGCGGGTAGGCAACGTCGATGTGCAGGATTCGACCCTGGCTCGATCGCGTGTTCGCGAGACGCAAGCCAAAGCCCACGTTCTTCATGAGGCCTGCACCTGGTCCGCCTGCCACGGTCTCGCCCCAGGTCCGGCCTGCGTCGAAAAAGACCGCACCGCCGACGCGAATCAATCGAAACGGGTACCAGTCGGTGAAGAAACGTTGTTCGATGGTCAGGATGGCTTTGCCGGTGCCTGACTGGTAACGCAACGGGAATCCGCGGAGCCCGCTGGCGCCGCCGAGATACTGCGGATTATCCAGATCGAGGTTGTGACCGACAGACGCCCTTAGCGATGCGTACAGCAAGCGGTTTTTCGATTGCCGCCGGTGGTAGGTCGCAAAACCGGTCAACAGGGAATTCTCGAGGACGTCGCCCGCCAGCCGGCCGGCGGCCTCGACGCCGGTGATAAGCGTTTCGGCTTCCGCGAATTTGTAACCGGTACGATATTCGCCGCGGAACAGCAAGGTGCCGGACGGCGAGACCCGGTTGGCGGGCGCGTAGCCGACGCGTATTCCATAGCGTGTGCCAAGAAAGCGGTCCTCCGTGCGATGAATATGATCGAAATTGCGGGTTTTCTCGAAACGGTCCTCGAGAACCTGCAGACCAACGAACGGGTACACAAAGCGGCGGTCGCGCGGGACTGTTGCATAAGAAGCAAACACTGGAGATTCCGCTATTGCAAAGCGGTGTTCTTCGTAGGCCAGCCCCGCGACGTAGCGGCGGCTCCAGCCAGACCGCAGGCCGCCGGACCAGCCCCGAAATACCTCATGCTGGCTCAGCTCATGACGAAAGGCGGCCTGTGGCCTGCCCAATGCGTACAGCGTGTCTACGCGATCCTGCCGGTGCAGGGTAAAGCCGCCGGCGCGGCGGCTGTCCATTGAAAAGAACGGTTTGAACAAGGCAAGACGTTGATCGAACCCGTCGCTGTTACGGGCAATCGTGCCCGCCAGCGTATATCGGGTGCCACGAAAATGCTTGTTCGCGAAATTGAGGCTGGCCACGTCACGGTCCACCGTGCGCTTGAAGAATGTCCCTATGTGCGTGCCGGTGCCAAGAACGTTGTTTTCCTCGATACCGAAGCCGCCGGTGTTGACTCCGCCCTTGCGCCCAAAGGACAGATCCGCTTTCAGCGTCCAGACGTCTGTTGTGCGTACCGTGAGATCGACAACATCACCATCCACCTTGTCAATCTCGATCTCTGCTTCGCGAATGTATCGGTTCTTTCGCAGGATGCGCTCGGACTCGTCGACCTTCTGCAGCGAAAACTTGCTGCCCGGCGTAATGAGCAACTGTGACCTGATGACATTCGTCCGCGTTGGTCGGTGGATATTATTCGCGAGGCGGTAGAGCCAGCGATCTTCCTCGGGATTCTGCAAATCAAAGACATTTCGATTGTCGATCGTAATCGCGCCGATCGTTGCATCAATTTGTTCGAAGTAATCCGGGCTGAATGACTCGGGCTCATGGCGGGGTTGGGCCACGGCGCCGACGGCGGACGCCGCGATACCGTCTTCCGCCACGGCCGGGTTGATGCCGAGTTGCACAGCCAGGCCTGTGACCGTACAAGCGAGCCATACCGTGATTTTTTCTGAAAACTCCAGCATAAGTAACTGTCCACGTCACATCGTTGCTGCCAACGTTGAGACAGGTACCTATTTGACGATTCGAGACCGCATTGCCGGTTGTTGAAGCTCCCGTAAAGCGCGCGAGGCCAGGTCGGATCGTGGCTACTGGCCGAAACCGGCCCGCAAGCCGACAAACGCGGCACGGCCGGGTGTGCTGAAGCCGTAAACCTGTTCGTAGTCTTCGTCGAGCAGATTCGTCAGCCGCAAAAACGCCACGGTGCTCTCCGTAACGGAATAGCTGGCCGTCACGTCGACGAGCCAGTAACGGTCCAGGGTGACGGCTTCAGACGGCGCGGGAAACGGCGGAAAAAAGACGTCTGATCGTGTCCCGCCGTAGTCCGCGACGAGCAGGAAGCTGGCGCGATTTTCCAGGAAGCCGTAGCGGCCGCTAATGCTGCCTGCGTGTCGCGGGCGGCGAAGTTCGTCCACGTCGTTGCCGGCGGCGTTCGATTCGACGGAATCCGTGTAGGTGTAACTGGCACCCAGCTCCAGGCTGTCTGTCGCGTGATACGTCGCGGCAAACTCCAGGCCCTGGCGCGTGCTATCGCCGTCCATATTGTCGGCAGTGAACAGGAAGGTCGTCGGATCGAAGACGAAACCGTTGATCTCGTTTTCGAGGTCCTGGTGAAAGTAGCTGAGCTGGAGTGCAAGCCGGTTTTCCAGGAAGCTCTGGTCGAAGCCGACATCGAAAGAAATCGATTCTTCTGGCTTCAGGTCCGGATTGCCGACAAACTGGCTCGGGAAAAATCCATAGCGTTCGATGAACGTCGGGTTCTTGCGTCCGCTACCGAGGTTGGCGCGGATTCGCGCACGATCGTTGAGTTGCCACGACAGTGACAGGCGCCCCGACAAGCTATCGTCAAAGTCGCTGTTGTCGTCGTAACGCGCACTCAGCAGCCAGGTGAACCCCTCGACAAAGCGGCCTTGAAAATCCGCGATCGCACTTCGCGTCGTCATGTCCTGGTCCTGGTCAGGGTCGCCAAATGCAAAATCGCCGCGTTGGCTGAAATCGATGTTTTCATGCTCCACGGCGAGAGACAGGACGCTGTCGCCGACGCCAATGTCTGCCTGGTAGGCGAACGTCCTGCGCTCCGCGGCAGTGGACGATGCGGCATTGCCGTCTGCAAAATTACGGTTCGACGTATCCAGGTAGCGCGCGCTGAGATGGTGCGTAAGGCGCCCATCCAGCGTCGACAGCGAAGCAGTCGTATTGAGGAAAAGCTGCTCGGAATCGCTCGCTACGTCGCCGTCGACAGGCAACCCGGACGTAAAGAAATCGGTCGGGTCATATTGCGCGTACGCGTTGACCGCGCGGGCGCCGAGACCCAACGACAGCGACTGCGTCGGTGCCGCACGAAGGTTCAGCGAAGCGGTGGTCATGTCGGATTCGTCGTCCTCGTTGCCAACCCGGGCGATGTTCGATCCGTCCGTTACGAGGCTCTCTACGCCCAGTGCGAGCGACCAGTCGTCGCCGCCAAAGCCACCGTCGAGGCCGCCGTTGACGGTTCCGAAAGACCCCCCTTCGATGAAACCACCGATATTCGGCCGGTCACTGCCGTGTCGCGTGATGATGTGAATGACAGCAGCGACCGCATCGCTGCCCCAGAGCGAGCTCTGGGGGCCACGCACGATTTCGATGCGTTCGATGTTGCTCGTGCTCAATAGCTCCCAGCGGAATTCGTCGCCGCTCGCCGGGTCGTTTGCACGCACGCCGTCGATCAGCACGAGTACATGATTGGCTTCAGCGCCCCTGACCCGCACCTGGGTCTGCGACCCGAGTGTGCCGGCGTGACTAACCGAGATGCCAGGCACGGCGCGCAGCAGGTCAGTCACGTAGCGTGCCTGGCGGCGCTCGATCTGGTCGCGACTGATGACCGTAGTGGAACTGCCGATGCTGGACTGCGGCAGCGGCGTGCGTGACGCCGTCACGAGGATATGATCATAGGAATTCGGCGATGGCTCAGCGGGCGCCGCGGACACGGCGGGACGCGCTGCGCAGGCGATCAGCAGCGTTAAGAAAACGGGGCGAGTAAGCATTATTTTTCTCCCGCGCGGCTCCCCGTGCCTTGCGTGTCGGGCTGATCGGGGAGGGGGAGGCTTGTATGCGCCACTACATCGCCCGCCGCGATCGAACCTGTGGACCGATCGACAGGCCGGTCTCCGGACTCACGAGTGATGCACTGGCATCGGGTTCGATCGCCTTCCCACGCCTACTGCGCAGTGGCTTCCTTGATCGACCCGCTCGTTTACCGTTGCGGGGGCAGTGACGGGATTGCAATGATGCGCACCGTCTTCCCGTTCATTGTCAGGCCGAAATCGCCTGCCAATCACCTGTCGAAATCGCGGCTGACGATACGCGATGGCTGCGGTGAATTCAACACGGACGCGGTCGCACAGGCGCCGTTGCTCGCGCGAAATACGACCTGCACGGAGCGCTGTTCGCTCAGGCGGCATCAGGAATGCTTGTCCCGCGCGTCGCCACAGTTCATGCTGGGAGCGGACCCGCTACGTTGTAGGAATCAGCTTGAGAGAGTTGATGTAAATATAGGAGTTTTAAAGATATTTATGAAAGAAAGTCGCATTATTATTCGCGTGGTCGCGATAGTCGTCTTGGGCTTGCTGTCAGCGTCGGTCCTGGCCCAGTCCACAGGCGGCAACTATGAGGTCACGCCGTTCGGCGCGTTCAGCATCGGCGGTACTTTCAGCGATGCGGAGTCAGCCGTCGAGGCCGAGTTGCAGGACTCCGGCAGCTTTGGGCTGCTGTTCGACATCCGCGAAGGCTCCAACACGCAGTGGGAAATCCTGTACGCGCAACAAAGAACTGACGCCGACATCGTGGGGGCGGCAAACGGCGAGGCGGAGCTGGATATGCGGATTCACCACCTGCAGATCGGAGGTACCTACCAGGGCGATGGCGAACGTATACGTCCGTATCTCGCAGCGACACTCGGCGCGGCGCACTATGACGTACTGACCGCGGGCTACGACAGCGATACATTCTTCTCGTTCTCCATCGGACCGGGCCTGCAAATCCGTCCGAGCAGTCGCGTCGGGCTGCGCCTCGAGGCGCGTCTGTTCGGCTCATGGGTTCAGTCGGATTCGCGCCTCTTCTGTATCAGCGACCCGGGCGGCGGCAACGCCGGCTGCGCGCTGTTGGTCAGCGGTGAGATCTTATGGCAGGTGCAGGCGATGGCCGGCGTCGTCGTCCGGTTCTGACGCACGTCGCGGCAGGCCAGGGCGGGTGGCCGCTAGCCGACCATGTAGTCCATTACCGGGTAACGCCCGGTCTGCGCCAGCATGGCCTGGCGTTCAACGTCGCTGATGCCACGAGCCGGCTTCTCGTTCTTGATCCGGTTTCGCACGTCCTTCGCCCGACGTTGCGCATCCTGCATCATGATCGCTGCCGCGTCACGGCAGGCAGAATCGTCATCGGCGCCGGCCGCCACGAAGCAATAAAGTTCGAAATACTTGTCGAACAGCACCTTGTACATGTTCGTCAGCTTGATGCTGATCGGATCTTGCATGACGTCGAGGATGTGTTGTGACGATACCCAGCTGGATACCGCCAGCATGTATTGCTTGTGCTCGATCAATATGGCATTCGTGGTTGCGCGCGGCCCGTAAAACGACTGGAACAGGCGATCGCGTTCCCGCCCGGCGACCTTCTTCAACCGGATGTGATCGATCAGCGCCTGGCGATGCACCAGCCCGACGTCGATGTCTCTCAATTTCAGAACCTGCGGCGTCGGGCGGCGTTCCTCGGCCACCGGTAACACGAGTTGCGCGTGCCGTGACTCCCAATCTCCATAGAACTTAGAGTCGTCCAGAAGTTGTTTCGCAATCCTTGCTTCGTGGTTCGATTTCCGTTGCGCTGTGTCCCAGATTGCCTGTTCGGACTCCGCCATCAGGTATTTGTGACGACGTGAATGGTATTGCAGCATTGATTGCCCCCGCAATTGAACTTCTGTCTCGTTATTGTTGTCGTGCTTGGTTTTTACTTATTCTCGAATTTTTATGCTTATGTCGAATACATTAACGCCGGGCGTTACTCGTTATCAATTGCGACAAAACCTGTAAAAATAGAGCGAAAGGCAATAATCAAACTGTTAAATTGAAGCCTGAGGTGCAGCTGATTTCACAACAATCAGTTGGGTTGTCTGACCGAGAATTGACTTTAAGTCTTGTAACCGAAGCGTCATGAATTTTTTTTCATGAGGCAACGGGTTCGGGTGCATTTCTGCGCAAAAATGCGCAAACAGGGATTCCTTGCGAAACGTGCAGCGGGTAGCGGACTGCGCAACCGGTCTCCAGCATGCAAGCGGACGGTGACCGACGAGAGCGCGGGACCTGCCAATCGCGATCAGGATCCTTTGTCGAAGACCACCCGCCAGGTGCCATCGGGATCCTTGCGCCAGACGCTGTTGAATCGACCGGTGACTTCTCCGTCCGGTGCGTAGACCGGCCCGGAGCTCAATGCCAGCTCACCGGACTCGAGTGGTTCTACGATGTCCGGGTGCCAGGCGAACGGCGCCACGGGACCGTCGAAAAATCGCGCCCATGCCGCAACGATGGCCGCTCGTCCTCGCAATGGCTGCTGCCTGCCGTCAAAGAAAACGGCTTCGGGTGAAATGAACGTCGCAAACGCGTCGAGATCCCGATCCGCCATGGTTTTAGCGAATGCAATTTCGCGCGCTTCGACAACATCGCGGGTTTTCCTGGCGGTATCCTCTGCGATTGCCTGCGCCTGCAGGATCAGTGGGACGGCGAGGGTGGCCAGGAGGTGGAAAGGTCGTATTCGTCGGATGGTGTACACGGAGTTACCTCTATAACGAAGTCGGACGGGGAATAATGCGGTTCGACCCCGTTTTCGCGACCCCATTTTCGCGCTGAAAAACCCTGAAAAGGGGTTTTGTTATGTGCGATGTCACTGTAACGTCGCGCTGTCGGTCACTTCAAATCAGATAAATACCTCCAGCGATGAAATTTTCAGCTTTTGGCGAGCGCTTCACGCGCAGCACGGGTGCGCTGCAGCTCATGGATGACCTCGGGGCAGCACTGGACAGCGAGGAGCCGGTCCTGATGCTCGGCGGCGGCAATCCAGCGCGCATTCCACAGGTAGAGCAGTTTTTCCGCGAAGAACTCGAGTCGGTTGTTGCGGACGACAGGGAGTTGGGCAGGCTGGCGTTCAATTACAGCCCGTCCGGCGGCGACCGGCGCTTTCGCCGCGAGCTGGCCTCCATGTTCAAGAACCGCTTCGGCTGGCCGATCACCGCGGACAATATTGCGCTGACGTCCGGTAGTCAGAACGCGTTTTTCATGCTGTTCAACCTGTTCGGCGGCCAAATGGCCGACGGGTCCCGGCGGCAAATCCTGTTGCCGCTCGCACCGGAATATATCGGCTACAACGACGTCGGCATCGGCGAAAAGCTGTTCACGGCCAATCGCCCGCGCATCGAACTGCTGGACGACAATCTGTTCAAGTACTTCGTCGATCTGGACAACCTTGAGGTCGGCCCCGAAATCGGCGCGCTATGCGTATCGCGCCCGACGAATCCTACCGGCAACGTGCTGACCGACGAGGAAATCGACGCGCTTTCCGATCTGGCCAGGCGAAACGACGTGCCGCTGATCGTCGACAACGCCTACGGCGCACCGTTCCCGAATATCATCGACCGGAAAGTTACGACAGCCTGGAACGAAAACACCGTTCTTTGCCTGAGTCTGTCCAAGCTCGGCATTCCCGCAGTCCGCACCGGGATCGTCGTCGCCAGCGAAGAGATCGTTGCCGGCATCAGCGCGATGAACGCCACGTTGCATCTGGCGGTCAGCAGCGTGGGTCCCGTATGGTTGCATCGTGCGGTCCGCAGCGGCCGCCTTATCGACATCAGCAACAGCGTCATCCGGCCGTATTATCGCGACTCCGCAGAGCGCGCGCTCGGCTGGGTTCGCGAGTACTTCCAGGGCGTCGACTACCACGTGCACCGCCCGGAAGGCGCGTTTTTCCTGTGGCTCTGGTTTCCGGATTTGCCGATCTCTTCAAACGAGTTATATGAGCGGCTCAAGCAAAAGGGTGTCCTCGTGGTGTCCGGCCATCATTTCTTTCCCGGTCTGGACGAGGAGTGGCAGCACAAGCTCGAATGCATTCGTATCAGCCACGCACAAAAGCCGGATATCGTTCGGGAAGGCATAGCCGTCATTGCACAGGAAGTTAGAGAAGCATACGGGCTCTGAGGCACTCACGGCTCCTCAGTGCCGCCTATTCGGGTGTGTGGCTGCACATCGAAAGAATTCGCGCGTTTGGGAAGACGCTAACGAATAATCGAATGAGGCTGGTCAAATCAGGAGAAATTCAATGAAACCATTAGCTGGCTGGTTACCGGGTTGTGTCGTCATCATTGCAGCATTCGGAGTTTTCATTCCGGACCGTGCGCCCCTGGCCCACGAAGCCGACGCGCCAAAGCCCGCCGTCAACGAGTTCTACTATCGTGTGAAGTGGGGATATTTCGACGAGTTCATGGAACTGTTCAAGAAAAATCATTACCCGATATTGGCGCGCCTGAAAGACGACGGAGTCATTCTGGACATGTATGCGTCTTATCCCGCGAGTCACGCGGCGGAAAGCCAACGCTGGGACATGCGATTTACCGTTGTGCTCGCGGATCCGAAGCATACCTACGAATACATGTACGGGCCCGAACTCATCAAAGAGCTGTATCCGGACCAGGAAGCGTTCAGGAAGGAGGAACAGCGTCGATTCGAGTTGCTGGAAGAACACATGGACGTACCGATGAAAATGGATGATCTTTCGGGCTGGCGTACGACGCCCGAGTAACAGACAAGGTGTAGTCAGGCTGCAGGCCTGCCTGCTGTGGGAGTCGTTAACAATTCCGGCGAAACCGGAGTGCTGAGGCAGTAATAGTTGATGGGTGTTTGCAGTGACCCTCAGCCTACCCACCCGCGCCATTTCAAAATCACAATTGCTTGTCCAATCACAAAGAGCGAACCGAATATCAGCTTGTTGTGTCGGGCAAGCCATAGCGGAAGGTAAATATCGAAATTATCGCGCCGATCATCGGTGTATCGAGCAGCGATTCCAGTCAGTGGGCACTGCCAGCGATTTACCGCGAGGATGATGATCTCCAGCATTATGAAGCTCGTTATCCAGATGACGTGGCGGTACATATCGGCCCAGGCAAGAAATGGAATTGCGAGAATGGCGGTGGCGAATATCGCCCAGATAACGGTGTGAACCGCTTTGATTGTTACAAGTTGATTCGTCGCTGACATTTTTCCCCGGTTGCTGTTGCTGTCTGTTCGATATTGAAAACGCGGGCGAGAAAGCACTTCTGACCGAAAATAGTTAGCGCGAGCGCATCATCAGGTCTCTATTCCGCAACACTACAATAACTACTATCCCGGTTACCGATAATGAAAACGCCGAATTCCAGATTGTCGTCTCGGCGGGCGTCAAATCGAGCGATACCAATGCCAGTTGACCGCCCGTAAAACTCGCGTGTGTCAGCCAACCCAATACGAGACTGCTCGTCCGCGCGTAGATCCAGATCATAATGATTCGCAGCCCGACGATGCCAACTGACGTGGCCAGGAAATTGAGAATAAACAGGTTGCCGTGAAATGCACCGGCTCCGTAAATGCTGGCCGCCAAATGTCACGTGGCGTGCAAAAAACCGTGGACCAGCCCGACTCGGCGATGCCGACCGCCGGGCGCTGACGCCGCTCATGTACAGCCACATCAACCCCTACGGTGTCATTGAGCTCAATATGGATCAGCGAATTCCGTTGGCCGCTTGATCGACTTTTGACAAAATGCGCGCTGTGTAAAAACCTCAATTGGCACGCCCTGAGATTTGCCTGAAGTTTCAATAGGCGCATGACATCTTTCGTCTAGTAGCGGGTGTTCGCAGCCTGGCCTAATCCGAAACTGTATTTTGGGGCATTTAGTCTGCCTTCAATGCCGAAATTTTTCTGTACAGGGCGCGCTCGCTGATTCCCAGTTTTTTTGCGAGACTGCGGCGATCGCCACTGTGCAGTCGAAGGGCACGCTTGATGTGTTCAGTTTCAATTTCGCTGATCGGCCGAATCTGGTGCATGACGCCCGACTCACCGGCCCCATCCTCTCCTTCGCAAAATTTCGTCGGTAGGTGCTGCGGTAAAATGGTATCGCCATCGCACATCAACGAGGCGCGTTCAATAACGTTCCGAAGCTCGCGAATGTTTCCTGGAAACGCATACGTTTCCAAACAAGCTAACGCTTCTTCTGAAAAAGCGAGGTCTGAGTTTTGTCGCCGCAACATCCCCTTGATGAGCGGTAGTATGTCTTCGCGCCTTTCGCGGAGTGGCGGTAAATAGATTTCGAAAACATTCAGTCGATAATAGAGATCTTCGCGGAACTGACCGTCGTCGACCATTGTGGCAAGGTCTTTATTGGTCGCACAGATAAGACGAAAGTCCGCGGTCTTGGCTTCTGTGCTACCGACACGACGAAACTGATGCGTCTCGAGTAACCGCAATAGTTTTACTTGATCACTCAATGGGATGTCACCAACTTCGTCCAGAAACAGCGTACCGCCTGCGGCAGCTTCCACCAGCCCCAATTTCTCACTGTTCGCTCCGGTAAAAGCACCTTTAACGTGACCGAACAGCTCACTTTCGAAAAGGGCTTCAGGCAAGCCCGTACATTCAACCGGTACGAACGGTCCTGACTCTCGTTCACTGCGTTGATGAATCGTCTGAGCCATAATTTCCTTGCCAGTACCGGACTCGCCCAACAACAGCACGGTGGTATTGCTCGGCGCGACCCGGTCTATGAAGCCCAGGACTTTTTGGAACGCTGGTGATACGCCGATCAAGCCATCACCTTCATTCGCCTCGGCAATAGTGGAAGGTCGCAGAATTTCGACGAAGTACATGATCTCGTCGTCTTCGCCTTTGACGGGCCAGGTTTCGACGTTCACGTACTCCTGACCACGCCGCGTGTGGTGCACGTGCAGCACACGAGCTGTTTGCTTGGTGTCCATGCATTCTTTTAACGGGCAATGCTCGCCGGCGAGATCACAGGGGACCGAGTTTCCGTGGCTGACCTCATAACAGCGTCGGCCTCGCAATGGCCGCCCGTCACCAAAAAGCGCTTCGTAATCCTGGTTCGCCAATAAGATCCGGTAATCGGGACTGAGCAAAATGGCCGGCGCGCCGAGCGCATTGAGGATGGCGTGCACGTCTGGAGCGATATTCATGGCTGCCAATATGGCAGAAACGCTCTCGAATGTCGTGCCATTTTGGCAGCAGATTCACCGTTTCGGAACCGCAGGCCCCGGTAACCATCTGTTTTATATATGGATTAGAGACTTGGCACGGAACTCGCATTAGTCATGTCATGAACGACATTTGGTCAGGACTCAAACCATGTCAATCAAACGACTAATCAAGGATGCACAAACACAGGTTCGCGAGGTCGATCCAGCGACTATAGCTGCGCATCTAAAGCACCACTTGGTCGTGGATGTCCGCGAGCCCAACGAGGTGCTGCTTGGCTTTCTACCCGGAGCCATCAATGTGCCCCGTGGAACCATGGAATTTCGGGTCAGTGATGACCCGAGGTTTGGCGACCCACAACGAGCAATCCTGGTGTACAGCGGTAGCGGCAAGCGCTCAGCGCTAGCTGCATTGACCTTGTCTCAACTTGGTTTTTCTAACGTGCAGTCATTAGCCGGCGGCATTAAACGATGGTCGGAAGAAAATGGCCCCATCGAATAACTGGCTTAAGAGGAGATCAAAATGAAACCGCAAATTCACGCATTCTTCGATGAACCCACCAACACGGTGTCATACGTCGTCGCCGATGATGCAACCGGTGCCTGTGCGATCGTCGATTCGGTGCTGGATTATGACGCGGCATCCGGACGCACATCCACAGCATCCGCCGACGAGATCATCAAATTCGTTCGAGAAAAGAAATTCCAGGTTCAATGGATTCTCGAAACCCATGTGCACGCCGATCACCTATCTGCCGCGCCCTATTTGAAGGATCAGGTCGGTGGCAAAACTGCAATCGGCAAGAACGTCCGCACCGTACAAGGTGTGTTCGGCGATGTCTTCAACGCCGAACCCGATTTCCTGCGAGACGGCTCCCAGTTTGATCACCTGTTTGAAGACGCCGAGACATTTTCCATCGGTGGTATTGAGGGCAGGGCGATTCATACGCCCGGCCACACGCCGGCTTGTATGACCTATGTTATCGGTGACGCTGCCTTCGTTGGCGACACGTTGTTCATGCCGGACTACGGTACCGCACGCACCGATTTCCCGGGCGGCGATGCCGCAACGCTTTATCGCTCCATTCAGCGCATCTTTGCACTGCCTGAAGAAACGCGCCTCTTTATGTGCCATGACTACAAAGCACCGGGGCGCGACGAATACCGCTGGGAGACCACCGTCGCGGAAGAACGTGCGAACAACGTGCACGTGCAGGATGGTGTCACAGAAACGGACTTCGTGAGCTTTCGCACCGAGCGTGATGCCACGTTGTCAATGCCAAAACTGATACTGCCGTCGGTGCAAGTGAACATGCGCGCCGGTCAACTACCGCCGCCGGAAGACAACGGCAATCGGTATCTGAAGATTCCGCTTAATGCGCTATAGCGCTCACAAGTATACCCACTGGAGGTAACGAACAATGAAGGAATTGAAAAGCTTGGTTTTTATCATGGTCTTTACGGCCGTACTCGGCGGAGTTTTATCCGTCGCACTTATCTACGCCGCCTAGTTGAGGCGCAAGACATTCAAAAACTGGAGAATCAAGATGGAACAGCAACAAACACAACCTGGACTACCCCGGCTGAACGAGCCGGCACCGGATTTCGCGTCCAACACGACGCACGGTCAGAAACAATTGAAAGATTACAAAGGACGCTGGTTGGTATTGTTTTCGCATCCCGCGGACTTCACGCCCGTGTGTACCACCGAGTTCATGGCGTTCGCGAAAGCGCACCCGAAATTTCAAGCGCTCGATTGTGAATTGCTTGGCCTTTCGATCGACAGCAACTTCGCACATATCGCGTGGGCGAGAAACATCAAAGAGAAATTCGGTGTGGATATTCCGTTTCCGATCATCGAAGACCTGTCGATGAAGGTTGCTAACGCCTACGGCATGATTCAGCCGGGTGCGAGTGACACATCGGCCGTGCGCGCGACGTTTCTGATCGATCCGGAAGGCGTGCTACGAGCGATGGTCTACTACCCGATGAGTAACGGCCGATCAGTCGACGAGTTCTTGCGTTTGCTCACGGCCTTGCAAACGTCGGACAAGCACGGTGTGGCAACCCCTGAAAACTGGAAGCCAGGCGAGCAAGTCATAGTCTCACCGCCCAAGACCGCCGAGGAAGCTGAGGCCCGCGTAGAAGAAGGCTACGACTGCACGGACTGGTACTTCTGTAAGAAAGATCTCGCTGCATAGCACAGTGTTGTGACGGCTATGAGCGGACCATCAATCATGTATCGACATCCGGGACGAACTCCATGAGCGCGGCAATATTGGCTTGGCCAGGCGCCATCGCCATCGGGGTGAGTCTCGGCCTGCTCGGTTCCGGCGGCTCAATCCTGACGGTACCAGTGTTGGTGTACTTATTGGGTCAGGACGAGAAGATTGCGATTGCCGGGTCCCTGGCGATCGTCGGCACCATTGCGTTGTTCGGCAGCCTGCAGTACTTGCGTGGAAAGTTGATCGATCACCGTGCAGTGGTACTGTTCGGTGGCCCCGGCATGGTTGGTACCTATCTCGGCGCCTGGTCCGCCGCGTTTGTACCGGGAATTGCACAGCTGGCGCTCTTTGCGCTGGTGATGCTTCTCGCGTCCTGGTTCATGTTGCGTCCGCCGAATTTGGACGACGCCGAAGTTCGCGCGCCACGCGCAGCTTTGAAAATCAGCTTGGACGGGTTGATCGTCGGGGTGCTCACCGGCTTGGTTGGCGTCGGCGGGGGCTTCTTGATTGTTCCCGCGCTGGTGCTGTTGGGTGGCCTTTCCATGCACAAGGCCGTCGCCACCAGCCTCCTCATAATTGCTCTCAAGTCGTACACCGGTTTTTACAAGTACCTCGATGTGCTTCATGAGCGCAACCTGGAGCTCGATTGGGCGGCGATAGGCTTAGTCACCGCGCTTGGAATCGGCGGAAGCTTTTTCGGAAATATGCTGGCAACGCGATTGCCGCAGAAAAAATTGCAGAACATTTTCGGTGTGTTCTTGATTGCAATGGGAACGTACATTCTCGCGCGCTCGGCCCCGGCCATGCTCGGCTTGTAGTCCGGTAAAAC
>JAHHOT010000231.1 GCA_018677555.1 Gammaproteobacteria bacterium
GCAAACAATACATGATCATTGCCTGGGCTTGCGGCCATTGTGTCAGCGCCAGGTAAATCGGGGCGGAAATGCTGGCAGCCATCGTGGATAGACCCACGTAGCCCGACAGCGTGAGCGCAAGCAGCCACACCACAACCGCGGGAATAATCAGGCCTGGCGACAGCACGCCGATCGTGCCGATCAGTGTGGCAGCGCCTTTGCCGCCACGAAACCTGTGCCACATCGGCCAGACGTGACCGATAACGGCACCGGCCGCGCAACTCAAGGTCAACCAGGTACGCGAGACTCGTGGATCGTTTGTGGCGATGGGTAACTCAAGCGACGGTATGACACCGGCGGCGAGAACCCCTTTGCCGACATCGATGATCATCACGCCGAGCGCGAACAGCCACCCCTGTGTTCGCAGCGCATTCGTGCCCCCGGCATTGCCGCTGCCCATCGTGCGAATATCGACACCCCCACGCAAACGACCGACGATCATCGACCCCATGACGGAGCCGATGAAATAGCAGATCAGGAACTTGCTGCCCAATTCCAGCATCGATAAGCATGCCCGGCGGTAATACCGAAGTGGTTCACATTGTAGCATCAGGCGTCTGGCGGCCGTCTGTAGGTACAATGCCCCGGTGGCCATTCCCCTGTTCATCAATCCGACGGCCGGTCGCGGGCGCGCCGGCAAGAGCACTGCCTCTTTGCGTCTGCTGCTGGATGCCAACGAGATCGACTACAACCTGATCGAAAGCTCTTTCTCCGGCGATATCGAGGAACAGGTCGCGGCAACCACCAGCAACGGCGTCCGCGAAATTATCGTTGCCGGCGGCGATGGCAGTATTCATGAGGCCGTCAACGGCGTAATGCGTGGCGGCGGCACCGCGGCGCTCGGTGTGATACCCATGGGAACCGGAAATGACTTCGTCAAGTCCTGCTCCATCCCCCTGCATTGGGAAGACGCCACTACCTTGCTGGCGGACAGAATTCGCAGCGGTGCGCCAATTCGTTCCGTCGACATCGGACGAATGAATGAGCGATTCTTTTCCAACGGTGCCGGAATCGGTTTCGACGCGCAGGTCACCCGCATAGCGCAAAACATGCGCTGGCCGATTGGCGACCTCGTCTATCTCCTCGCGGTGTTTCGCGGCATGTGGGCCGGCATCGGCACTCCCGAGCTGCAGATTGCCTGCCTTGGCGAAACCTACGAAGGGTCCGTCACACTCGTCAACGTCAGCAATGGCGAATGGGTCGGCGGCATGTTCAATATTGCACCTGGCGCGCGCAACGACGACGGTGAACTGAATCTCGTTTACGCGGATGCGGTTTCGCGTCGCCGCGTACTGTCACTATTGCCGAAACTCCTGCGCGGTACGCATCTGCGGGAACCGGAAATCACGCACCGCCAGATCAAGCGCTGCACAATCATCGCCGCGGCCCCCGTGCCGTCGCATCTGGACGGAGAAATCCAGCCGCTTCAAACCTGTTTCGACTTCGAGATCGTCGAAAACGGGCTGCGCTTACTTTGAGTCAGGCGGGCTCATCCAGGCACTCCGTTTGCCAACTGCGACATCGCCGGCATTGTCGTCGATAACCAGGAAGCAGGTGTCATCCGGTGGCTCGGCCAGGGTGACCGGAAACTGCATGAACTCGTCGCGCCGAAAAACACTGATTGTCACGACATCCCCGGGGTAGTGATCGCGTAACGTTCGGTCGAGGTCCGCCGCTGTCAACTTGCGGCCGTCAAAGGCAACCGCTTCGTCGCCGCTTGCGATTCCCGCCACCTCCGCGGGGCTGCCGGCGTGCACCAGCGAGAAATAATTGTTGTTGCCCGTTGCAGTGAGCATTGCGCCGAGCCAGGAGGCCGGTTTAATTTCTGCGTTGCCGGCACAACCTCCTTTGTCGAGTTGACCCTCCGCGGGTCTGAGGCGCAGCTCGATGCCGCAGTCGCGGAGAAGCTCCGCCAGCGGCAGATCCGCCGTACCGCGCACGTAGCGTTCGAAGAAGTTGTCGAGATCGATGCCCGATATCCGCCTGGCGACGGATTCAAGTCCGCGCTCCGGCATGCCCGTTTCGCGAAACCGCGACCAGCATTCGCGCATGACGTCGTCGAGCGTACACGCACCGTCGGTCTCCTTGCGCAAAAAGAGGTCCAGCGTCAGCGCAATCAGTGCGCCCTTGGCATAGTAGCTGACGATTGCATTGCTCGAGTTTGCGTCCTGCTGGTAAAACTTCACCCATGCGTCGATGCTCGAGTCCTCGACGCTCTGGCGAAAACGGCCGCGGGTACGTAATACCCGCGTGATCATCCGTCCCAGCACCTCCAGGTAGCTTTCGGTCGAGATCAGGCCGGATCGAACCAGCGCGAGATCGTCGTAATAAGAGGTGACGCCTTCGAACACCCACAGAAGTCCGGTATAGCATTCAGTACGAAGGTCGTAAGGAACGAAGACTTCCGGCTTCATTCGTTTGACGTTCCACAAATGAAAATACTCGTGGCTGCAGAGCCCCAGGAAGTCGCGGTATTCCTTTTCGTCGCAACCCTCGCCGCGGCGCGGCAACTCGCTGCGGCGGCACACGAGGCTGGATGACCACCGGTGCTCCAGGCCGCCGTGCCCGTTATCGAGCACGAACAGCAGGAAAAAATAACGATCGAGATCCTGCGGTGGCCCGAAGAGTTTCATTTGCTCACCGCAAACCCGCGCCAGGTCCGCGCAGATCCGGCCCATGTCGACGTGCTCTTCGCCGCGAATCGCGATCACGTGAGGGATGCCGCCAACGTCAAACTCGCCGATGGACAATTGCCCCATCTCGACCGGGTGATCGATCAGTTCCTCGTAATCGTCAACCTGGTAAGTGCCGAATCCGTAGCGCCCGGCGTCCAGCGGCCGCATCGATGTGGCTACCCGCCATTCATCGCCAAACGGGTCGGGTGGCGGCAACAACTCGACCACCGACGGACGTGACTCCTGTCCAACGACGCTCAGGAATACGCAGACACCATTGAAATAGGCATGGGTCGTGTCGAGGTGGGCGCCGCGCACGCTCAGGTCCCAGGCATAGATCTCGCAGACGACCTTGACCGGCGACTGCGTAGCTTCGAGCCGCCAGCTGCTCTTGTCAACTTTGACGATCTCGAGTTCACGGTCGTCGGCGTATGCGTCGATCGCTACGATGTGCCGCGAGTAGTCCCTGATTTTGTAGCTGCCAGGCGTCCACACCGGCAAACGCAGCAGCTGACCCGACGGATCGGGTTCTGCGATCTGCAAGGTCACGCGGAATAAATGAGCACCGGGATTCGCCGGTTCGACCTGGTAGCGATGAGGTTTCGTCATGCTCTTCTGTTTTGTTGTTGTTGATTCAGGCGCTGCGCACCGGCTCTGTCAGCTTCAAGGTCAGACACTTCGCGGAACCACCCGCTTTCAGGAACTCTGACAGGCCGATTTCGCGTACCTTGAATCCGGCCAGCATCAGGCGTGCCTTCAGCGGTTCCGACGCTTCGTTCAAAAACACGATGTCGCCGACGTTGACGGCATTGCAGGCGAAGTTTCCGGCATCCGCCGTATCGACAACGATGCGTTTATGCGGCGGGATTCGCGATTCGATCGCCATGCGCGAGTCAAAATCGAAGGCCGGCGGATGATACATCAGGAACCCGTCAGTCAGCGGACAAAAGCAGGTATCTATATGGTAAAAGCGCGAATCCGTAAGTCGAATGGACACGAGATCAATGTCGAAGAATTCCTGAATCGCCTGGTGCGCCTGGATTTCCGTCCGGAAGCCGTAACCCGCCCACAGCCAGGGTCCACGACGATCCAGCAGGCAGTCACCGGCACCCTCGAAACCGATCTTGTCGTCCAGATCGAGAAGCTCGAATCCGTTATCGCGAAACCACTTCTTGAAATGGGGTTCCTCGGGCCGGCGCTCGTGTGGCATGAAATGACTTGCAACCGCCTTTTTCCCGTACACCGCACCGGCGTTCGCCGTGAATACCATGTCCGGCAAATCCGGCTGCGGTTCCACGATCGCGACGTCAGCGACTTCCTCGATCGCGCCGCGCAGGTTTTGCCATTGCGTTTTCGCCAGCTTGATATCGAGTGAACTCTCATGCCCCGCCATCCACGGATTGATGACGTAATCGACCGTGAAGTATTCCGGCGGGCACATGAGAATCTTGTCGCGGGTTACACCCATCTGGTTTTCTCCGTCGTATGTCTGTCCGGGACAGGCGTGGCACCGGGGGCCCTGTGGGCGCCCCTTTTCAGCCCCGTGGCAGATGAACCTCTGCAAGCATGCAGCGAACGCTACCACCCGCCGATGCTTCGATACTATCGATGGGGTAACTGACGACTCCTGCGTACTGCTCGATCGTCGCCACCTGCGCCTTTTCCAGCGAATCAAACGCCTGTTTCGACATTGCCAGCAATCTCGAGCCATCGGAATTTTTGAGTTCGAGCATGTTGCCGGCAAAGGCATTCATCTGCGCAAAACTCAGTTCGATGACCTCGTGTTCTGTGTCGGCGAGGCTCCTCAATACAGCATGACGTTGGTCCTCTCGCGGTAACGCCTCCGCGCAAATCACCGCCAGATGCTCGCCAACGTTCATCAGCACGTTGGTATGGTAGATGGGTGCGCCTTGCTCATCGACGGCATCGAAGGCCAGCACGTCATAGTCCATGCGCTGCGCGAAGTCGCCCAGGGCATCGAGGTGAGTCCGGGGCGACAGGCAGGCATAAGCGATATGGTTGACGCGGTCGAGCACCATGCTTCCCGTGCCCTCGAGAAACTGCCCGGCCTGCTCATGAAAGGACAGGTCGATTACCTCACGCACGTGGAAGCCGTGCTGCCCGGCGAGTGCGTCGATGACGTCCTGGCGGCGTTCGCTGCGGCGGTTCTCGGCCATCATCGGATAGAGCACCACGGTGCCGTCTGCGTGAAAACTTACCCAGTTGTTCGGGAATATGGCGTCGGGCGTCGGCGGCTCCGGCAAATCATCGAAGCGAATAACCTGTACGCCCGCCGACTCGAGGGCGGAACTGATACCGTCAAACTCGCTTGCCGCGGCCGCCTGTTGTTCCTCCGGATTCAGCGTTGACTTGCCCTGGAACCGGTTCGATTCCGCAGTCAGCGGGTTGCTGTGAAAGCGCGATGGTCGAACCATCATCACTGTCGAGGCTGTTTGTGATTCGTGGGGCCGGCTCATGTTGCGGTAGGATGAGTCAAAATCAAAGCTTGCGCCAGGAGACCGACGATGACAAGCGAGGCGGCATGAAATCTGCGGGAAAGATCGGGGGAGAAATTGTCAGCGCTGTGCGTAATCCGGGCTGGGTTGCGTTTGTCTGGTTCGGGATGACCGCTGGCATATCGCTGCTGGAGGCGCCTGTGAAATTCACTGCGCCGAGCCTGACCCGGCCTGTAGCGCTCGACGTCGGGCGCGTTGTTTTTGCTGCGCTGAACAAAACCGAGCTGATCGCGCTGATACTCCTGCTGATCCTGGTGCGCGCCGCTGGCAAAGCGCGCGACTGGTGGGGCAGCTGTAGTCTGCTGGTTGTCATCGTGATCGCCCAGTCGGTCTGGTTGCTGCCGGCCCTCAACGCCCGCGCTCAAATGATCATGGCCGGCACCGAACCGCCCGCATCTTACGTGCACGGCACCTACGCTGTCCTGGAGCTGCTCAAACTGGCGACGTTGTTGTTTATGGGTTTTCGGGCCTACCGCAACGGGCCCAGCCCCGGCTGATCAGGCGCTGGCCGACGGCCGGGCACTGACGGCAGCGTGCCAGCGCTGCAGGTGCTCACGCCCGTGCATGCCGATTTTCATCCAGGCAGCGAAGTCGACCGCAACAAGCGCACTGATATCCGCGAAACTGAAGTAGTCGCCGACGACGAATTCGTTCGTTGCAAACAGGGCCTCCATGCGATCGAAGAACAACTCGCTGCGCATCCGGCCGCGCTCCGCAAGCTCCGGTATCTGGGCAAAGTTGCTGGCACCTGTCAGTGCGCGCCCGGAAAACCCCCTTGCCTTGTTGCGAAACGCCTCCGCAATTGCCGCGAGGCCATGTTGTTCGATCTTGCTGTTCCACATCGTAACCGTTGCCCGCTCGGCGGCGGTCCGACCCAGCAACGCCGGCTCCGGATGGCATTCCTCGAGATACTGGCATATAGCAAAGACCTCGGTCAGCGTCGAGTCGTCGTCCAGCTGCAGCACGGGAACCGTGCAATCCGGGTTCAGGCGCCGGAACTCCTCGCCGAGCTGTTCGCCTTCGCGGAGATTGACCTGCACGACGGGAATGGCGATGTCCTTCTCTGCCATGAAGATGCGTACACGCCGCGGGCTCGGTGCGGTCTCGCAATCGTAGAATTTCAATTCGTATTCCTCGTATACAGGTACTGCACAGGTATGGCCTAGAATTCAACACACCCGGATTCGCAGGAAGTCGTCATGTTACCGCTAAATTACTGGATCGTTGTTGCCTGCACGGCGTTCGTCGTCGTAGCCGCCGTTACCGTTCACTACGAAGGCCTGCGCATCATGAGCGACAAGATCCGGCCCGCCATTGGCGGCGAACGGCCGATGATCGTGCTCGAAATACTGTGGTTGATGCTCCTGCACATCACGGAAATCTGGCTATTCGCGTTTACCTACTACGCCCTGATCAGCGTCGGGGGCTTCGGCCAGTTCGACGGCGTTGCAGTGCTCGGATTCCTCGACTGCGTGTATTTCTCGGCGACCGTATTCACGACGCTCGGTTTCGGCGACATCGTACCCAGCGGCCCCATTCGCTTTGTCACCGGCACGGAAGCCGTCGCCGGCCTGACCCTGATCACCTGGTCCGCGTCTTATACCTTCATCGAAATGGGCAAGACCTGGCACGAGCGGGGCGAGTAGCCCGCCGGCTGTGATTATTCGCGGCACAAAAAAAGGGCGCTCTCGATGAGAGCGCCCTCTTGTCTTGCTTGACGCCTAAGAAACAGGCGCCGGGTGTTTCGGCTTAGTCGAAGTCGGCACGAACACGCAGGTACCAGAATCCGCCGTCCTGACCGAACGGAGTGCTCTGGGCATAGGTGTTACCCGAACCAATCGTGTTCAGGTCGAAGTTGCCGTTTGCGTCGAGGTTTTCCTTGTCGAAGGGACCGAACTCATCAGCGATGTTCATCGCGCCAATGACGACGCTCCAGTTATCGGTGAACGAGTACCCTGCCTCGAGGTCGAAAATCCACTCGGCATCGTAGCAGTCGTCGTCGCCGATGACGCAGCTAATGGTGTAGCCGGCGCCGTTTGCGCCGGCGGGCGTCGCGTCGTCACTGAAGTCGGCATTCACCCAGTCATCGTAGTAGCTGGCACGCGCCAGGAAGCGGAAATCGCCGATGTAGTGCTGGTAGGTGATTACGCCACGATGCTGCGGATTGAAGTTCTCCAGGTCCACGACGCGGTTACGATCGACTTCCTCACCGGCATTGTCGACTTCCGTCTCGGTCCAGTTCCACGCGAAGGTCAGGTCGCCGGAATGGTCGCCACTATACGGCAGCGCCCAGGTCGCAACGATGTCGACACCCTGCGTGGTCGTCTCGAAGTCGTTGGTGTAGAACGACACGGAGTTCAGGTCGGCCGCGCCCGGGATACCGGTCTCCTGCAGACAGAGCGACAGGTCACCCATGGCCGCCTTGGTGTTCGGGCAGTTGATGCCGGCAAACTGCGGGTCGGTCGAATTGAAATCCGAAATGACAATTGTGCCCGTCTGTGCGATGCGGTCCGTCAGCTCGATGTTGTAGTAGTCGACCGTGACGTTCAACCTGTCGGTCACGTCCCACACTGCACCGAAGGTGAAGTTGGTTGCATCTTCCGGCTCCAGCTGCTCGGCGCCGAGCGCCATGGCAATCTGGTTGGTCGGCGGGATCTGGTCGCGCTGCTGCAACTCGCCGTCGATCGTCGTCGTCGACACCTTCGTTACGTTCGACTGTCCGGGCGTCGGAGCGCGGAAGCCGGTGCTGACCGAGCCGCGGACTGCGAAGGTCTCGGTGAACGCCAGTCGTGCCGCAATCTTGCCATTGGTCGTGGTGCCGAAGTCATCGAAGTCCTCGAAGCGAACCGCTGCACCCAGCGTGAAGTTCTCGGTGATATCGGCTTCCGCGTCGACGTAGACCGCGTAGTTCTTGCGCTTCCAGGTGCCTGCCTGCTGCGGGCTGAAGCCGGCGAAGCCGTGCGCACCGATGCTCAGGTTGGCCAACGGGATGATGTCACCGTT
>JAHHOT010000013.1 GCA_018677555.1 Gammaproteobacteria bacterium
GGGATGAACATCGCCGAGGGTGACTACCTGCCAATCGTACGCGTTGCCCCTGTGTACCCCTCACGTGCGTTGTCGCGCGGTGTAGAAGGCTATGTCGACATGGGATTCACGGTGACGACGGCCGGCACAGTGAAGGACCCGGTGGTGCTGTTTTCGACGAGCAGCCTGTTCGACAGGGCAGCGACGCGGGCCGTTTTGAAGTTCAAGTACAAGCCGCGTGTCGTTGATGGCGTGCCGGTGGACGTGCCGAACGTCAAGACCCGAATCACGTTCAAGATCGAAGACTGATATCGAGTGCGGGAATTGCGCGATACCAAGCAAGGGATACATTCAAATGACTAGCAAAAACAGAGCAGGCGGGATTCTTACGAAGGTCGTGTGCGCGGTTGCCGTCGGAGTGCTGGCAGCCGGAGGCGCGTTTGCCCAGGAAGAGGGGCAGCCGGAACAGAAGACCAAGCAGGCACAGGCGGTCAGCAAGTCGGTCTACGACAAGATCCTGAAAGCGCAGGAGGAAATCGACGCTGAGAATTACAAGGAAGCGCTGAGCATGCTCAATCGCCTGCTGGGACAGACGAAGCCAGCGCTGACCGAGTACGAGCAGATCAACGTTCTGAACTACATCGGTTTCGTTCAGTTCAGCCAGGAGGACACGGCTGGCGCGGTGCGCACCTACAAGCAGCTGCTTGCGATCCCGTCCCTGGAAGTACAGATGCGCAAGCAGACACTGTATACGCTGGCGCAGCTCTCAACGATGGAGGAGCAGTACGGCGAAGCCCTGAAACTGCTGGACGAGTGGTTCACCATCGAAACCAATCCGCAGCCGGACGCCTACATCCTTTACGCGCAGAACCTGTACCAGATGAGTCGCTACGCTGACATGGTCAAGCCAATTGAGACGGCAATGAGCGTTGCGCGTGAGAAGGACAAGGAAGTCAAGGAGGACTGGTATACGTTGCTGAATTTTGCCTATTTCCAGCAGGAAAATTACGCCAAGGTGCGCGATATCCAGAAGATATTACTGGTGAACTGGCCCAAGAAACGCTACTGGTTCTCGTTGGCCGGCGCGTACACCGAGCTCGGTGAGGAAGCCAACCTGTTGCATGCCTATAACGCAGCGCATACGCAGGGTATGCTCGAGAAAGAGGCCGAGCTGGTTACGATGGCGCAACTCTATATGCAGCATGAAGTCCCGTACAAAGCGGGCGCGCTGCTGGAAAAGGAGATGGAAGCGGGGCGCGTAAGCAAGTCGGGCAAAAACTACCGCCTGCTGTCGCAGGCTTGGTCGCTGGCGGCGGAAGACGGCAAGGCCATTCCCGCTCTGCAGGCTGCCGCCAGACTGAGCGATGACGGCGAGCTAGATGTGCGGCTTGGCAACGCGTATCTTAATCTTGGCCGCTACGGCGAATGTGTATCGGCCGTCAAATCGGGATTGGGCAAAGGCGGCGTCAAGAGTCCGGACAATGCGCAAATTTCGCTCGGTATGTGTCTTTACAACCAGAAGAAGTACAACGACGCGATCAAGGCATTCCGGGAGGCTGGCAGAACTAACCGCTCACGGCGGCTTGCCGACCAGTGGATCAAGGTCATTAACAGCGACCTCGAGCGTGACGAGCAGATCCGGCTTGCAGAGCGCGCTGCGCGCAAACAGCAGGAAGAACTTGCCAAGAAGCGCGAAACCAGCCGCACCTAGCCCCTGGCGCGACACAATATGTTAAAGCCAGCACCTGCCCGGGTGCTGGCTTTTTCTTATCCGGGGTTGCCCGCTTACCGCTCTCTCCGTACAATGGCGCGCCTTTTTGATTGCCAGGAAGCAAAGTATGCCGACAGTTATTTACATCACCCCAGCCGGTGAGCGACATGAGGTCGAAGTGGAAAACGGATATTCCGTCATGGAGGGAGCGATCAATAACAATATCGACGGCATTGTCGCCGAGTGCGGCGGCGCCTGCGCCTGCGCAACCTGCCACAGCTATATCGATCCAGGCTGGATCGGACGTCTCGCTGAAATGGACGATATGGAGGACAGCATGCTGGACGCCGCTTTCGACCGAAAGGAGAACAGCAGACTGACCTGCCAGATCGAGATGCACGACGGCTTGCACGGCCTGATCGTGCACGTCGCCGACAACGACGCCTGAGACGTAATGGCTAGCGCAGGCCGGTTTCGAGCCGGCCAATGACCATGCGCTGAATTTCGCTGGTGCCCTCGTATATTTCCGTGATCTTTGCGTCGCGGAAATAGCGCTCGAGTGGCAGCTCCTTGCTATATCCGGCCCCGCCGTGGATTTGCAGCGCCTGGTGCGTGACAAACATGGCGGTTTCGGAAGCGAACAGCTTGGCAACGCTACCATTGAGGGTGTTTCTCGCGCCGGATTCGGCGGCCCGCATTTTTTCCCAGGCGGCGCGGTAGATCAAAAGCCGGCTGGCGTCGATGCGCATTTTCATGTCGGCAATTTTGTTCTGGATGGTCTGGAAGCTGCCGATTGGCGCACCAAAGGCCTGCCTTTCACGGGAGTAGTCAAGGGCAGCATCGTAGGCCGCCTGGGCAATTCCCAGCGCCTGCGCCGCGATGCCTATGCGGCCTGCGTCCAGTACTGTCATTGCGATGCGGAAGCCCTGGCCTTCTTCGCCAATGCGGTTCTCGACCGGGCACTCGTAGTCGGTCAACTCGACTTCGCAGCTTATGGCTGCGCGAATGCCGAGCTTGCGTTCGGGAGCCCCGATGTTGCAGCCGGTATTCTGCGTGTCGATGAGGAAGGCGCTGATTCCCGGCGACTCTGCATCCCTCACCACCGTTTTGGCAAACAAGACGATATAGCGGGCAACCGACGAGTTGGTAATCCATGACTTCTTCGCATTAATGACGTAGTGGGAGCCGTCGGACGACAGCTCGGCGCGCGAGCGCATCGCCTTGGCGTCGGAACCCGACTGTGGTTCTGTCAATGCATAGGCACCGCCGACCTTTCCGGAAGCAACGGGTTCCAGGAACTGGATTTTCTGTTCCTGCGTACCGAAATAAAGCAGCGGCACACCGTAAAGCGAGTTGTTGACCGATACCAGCGTTCCGTGCGCGGCGTCAGCGGCTGAAATCTCCTCCATTACAATGGCATAGCTGATCGAGTCCAGCTCCGAGCCGCCGTGTTCCGCAGGCACCTCCACGCCCATGAAGCCGAGTTCCCCGGCCTTCTTGATCGTGTCAGTGGGGTATTCCCCCTCGAGGTCGAGCTGGGCTGCGACCGGTGCTATTTCGCTTTGTGCGAATTCGCGCGCGGCGTCGCGAATCATCTGTTGTTCTTCAGAGAGTGAAAAATCCATAGGGCCTCCGTTGCAGCGGACAATTATACGCCGGACGCGTCATGTCGACGCAGTGCGGCTGCTCACAAATGTCGCAACCGGCTACGCGGTCGCGGCTCTTGTTCGCAGAATATAGCTGCCTTTTTACCTTATAAAAAACAATAGTTTGAATTACTAACTTATTAATTTAGATTAATTGTTAAACCGAGCTTGTCAGCGCCAGCGTCATGACATGTGCCAGCCGCTGGTACTTGTGACAGAATTGCGCATCGGCCAGTTCGGTCCCGGAATCCATTAACTTCAGGAGTTTGCAATGCCAATACAAAAAGGCGACAAGATGCCATCCGGTGTCTTTGGTGTAATGACCGGCAACGGTCCCGGCGCTTTGTCGACGGATGAGCTGTTCTCGGGAAAAAAAGTCGTGCTCGTTTCGGTTCCGGGCGCCTTCACACCAACCTGTTCCGCAAAACACCTGCCGGGATTTGTGCAGCATGCGGCAGACCTTGGCGCCAAGGGTGTTGACACCGTAGCGTGTATGTCCGTCAACGATGTGTTCGTAATGGACGCCTGGGGCAAGGACCAGGGTGTCGGTGACAGCGTCGTCATGCTCGCGGATGGCAATGGCGAATACGCGAAAGCGCTGGGGCTCGAAATGGACGGCAGCGCCTTCGGCATGGGTACACGTAGCCAGCGTTTTGCGATTGTCGTGGATGATGGTGTTGCCACAATCGTCGCGATCGAGGAACCGGGGCAGTTCGCCGTCAGCAGCGCGGAAGCGGTGCTGGAGTCTTTATAACGTAATCGCCGCCAAACAACGGACATCGCGCCTGGGAGCCTGCTAAAGGCTCCCCGGTGCCCGCGTCGCTCACTGCGAGCTTACCGCCTCGGTCAGTTGTGGCACGATGTCGAACAGGTCCCCGACCAGGCCGATATCGGCGACCTCGAATATCGGTGCTTCTTCGTCTTTGTTTATGGCCACGATCGTGCCGGCATCCTTGATACCCGTCAGGTGCTGGATGGCGCCGGAAATACCGATGGCGATGTACAGTTCGGGCGCAATGATTTTGCCCGTCTGGCCCACCTGCATTTCGTTAGGCACATAGCCAGCATCGACGGCAGCCCGTGATGCGCCGGCGCCGGCACCCAGGGCATCGGCGAGTTTGAAAATCAGGTCGAAGTTCTCTGCACTGGCGAGGGCGCGTCCTCCGGAAACCACCTTGGCCGCCGTTTGCAGATCGGGGCGGTCGGATTTGCCGGCCTGGATCTCCAGGAATCTCGTGTGTGTGGGCAAGTCCGCGTCCGGGCTCGCCGCTTCGACAGCGGCGGAGTTGCCAGCCTCGATTGCCTGGTAGGATGCCGTTCTGACCGTGGCCACCACCGGCAGGTCGGGGGACGCCTCGACCGTTACGATGGCGTTACCGGCATATATCGGCCGCTTGAACTTGTGGCTGCCGAGGACCTCCATGATGTCGCTTATCTGATTGACGCCCAGCAAGGCGGCAACCCGCGGCATAAGGTCCTTCCCGAATGTCGTCGATGGGCCGAATACGTGGCTGTAGCCGTCCGCCAACGCGCTGACCTGCGGCGCCAGCGTCGCTGCGAGCGCATTTGCATTCGCCGGATTATCCAGCTGCAGCACCTTGCTGACGGACTGCAACTCTGCAGCCTGCGCGGCAACCGCCGCGCCTTCCTCCGCAAAGACTGCGACATCGATTTCAGCGCCCGATATCTGTGCGGCGCAGGCAACGCATTTTGCCGTGCTGGGGTTGAGCGTTGCGCCGTCGTGTTCAGCAATCAGTAGAATCTTCGACATTAGAGTAATCCCTTGTCCTTGAGTGCGGAGACCAGTCCTGCGACATCGTCGACCATGATGCCCTTGGCGCGTTGCTGCGGAGGCTCGAACTGCAGATTAGCAACAGGTACTGCGGATTCAACACCCATCTCTGCAAATTGAATTTCATCCAGCGGTTTCTTTTTTGCCTTCATGATATCGGGCAGTTTCACGTAGCGCGGCTCGTTGAGGCGCAGGTCTGCTGTAATCACGGCCGGCAAATCGATATCGATCGACTCGAGGCCGACGTCGACCTCGCGTGTGACCTTCGCCGTATCGCCGTTCAGCACGACTTCTGACGCAAAGGTTGCCTGCGGCCGTCCCCACAACGCTGCCAGCATCTGGCCGGTCTGATTGTTGTCATTATCGATGGCCTGCTTGCCGAGCAATACAAGACCCGGTTGTTCACGATCGACCAGTTCCATCAATACGCGGGCGCCGGTCAATGGGTCCAGCTCGCTTTCGGTGACGACGAGTATCGCCCGGTCGGCACCCATGGCCAGACCCGTGCGCAGCTGTTGCTGTGCCTCGCTACCGCCAACGGAGACCACGACAACCTCGCTTGCTTCGCCGCGCTCCTTGATGCGCAGTGCTTCCTCCAGTGCAATTTCGTCAAACGGGTTGATGCTCATTTTGACACCGTCGGTTTCCACGCCGCTGCCGTCCGACTTGACCCGAACCCGAACGTTGTAATCAACGACGCGTTTCAGGCCGACAAGTATCTTTTCCACCAATGGGTCTCCTGAGGTTTTTTCGATTGCAAGCACACACGGACCTGCCGCAGCCGCGTATTGTCTCTGAGGCGGTAGCGGTGTACAAGACAAAGATGCGTCACAAACATGCGGCACAGAGACAATGCGGTCCAACGAGAACCTTATAAGCGTCAACGAGTTGCGGGCAAACTTGCAGCAACCACACTGGCGCGTCGTCGATTGCCGGTTCAGTCTGCAGGACCCTTCCCTCGGCCGGCAGCAATATGAGAATGGCCATATTCCGGGTGCCCATTATGCCGATCTGGATCGCGATCTCGCGGGCCCGGTCACCGCATCGAGCGGACGCCATCCATTGCCGGATCCGATCGACTTTGCGCGAACGCTTGGACGCTGGGGCATCACCAACAGGAGTCAGGTCGTCGCCTACGATGACGCCGGTGGGGCGATCGCAGCCAGACTGTGGTGGCTTTGTAAATGGTGCGGACACCAGCAGGTTGCAGTGCTTGATGGTGGCATCCAGGCCTGGGCCCGGTCCAACGAGCTCGCCACCGATAGACCGTCCGCTGCCGAGACGATTTTTGACGTAAACCCGGACTCGAACAAGGTGGTTTCCACGCCTGACGTTGAACGCATGCTTGCCGGGAACGCGGGGTTCTGTCTTGTCGACGCACGAGATCCTGCGCGATTTGGCGGTGAACAGGAACCCATCGATGCGGTCGCGGGCCACATACCCGGCGCGCTCAACTATCCGTTCTCGCACAACCTCGACGAATCCGGAAAATGGTTGTCGCCGGCACGGCTCCGGGAGCGCTGGGCAGCGGTGCCGGGGGCGGGCGGGGATGAGCCCTGGGCGGTCATGTGCGGCTCTGGCGTGACTGCCTGCCACCTTGCGCTGGCGGCCGAATGTGCCGGGCTGTCCGCACCCGCACTTTATGTCGGTTCATGGAGTGAGTGGATTCGCGAACCGTCGCGGCCCGTAGCCCGCGGGGCGACCTGAAGCACACGATACCGGCGCCAGGACGGTCGTCAGGATGCGGATTCCCGATGAACTTAATCCCCCGACGGCTGGTCAAATTACGCCAGTCGCAGATCCGGCCGGGAACCCGAAGACGGCACACGGCCGTTGTGGTTGCTGATAAGTAATGTATTTAAAACATATATTTATTGTATTTTTTTCAAGTGTTTTAGCTAGCTGTGCGTCAGCCGCTTCGGCGCCGGATGAGCAGGTGAGGGACCTCGATTTGCGCGGCTCCGATTGCATCTGGATCCGGACTATCCGAGACTATACCGCGCTGGACAGTCGCAGCCTGCTGATCTACGGATCCGGGAAAAGAGCCTACTTCGTCAGGCTCGCGCATCCGACCATGGACCTGAAATCGTCATTTCGAGTTGGATTTCGGTCACGCGACGATCAGCTTTGCCCCTACGGGGGTGATGAGCTGGTGTTTGACGGCAGTTTCGCCGGGGAAACGGCAAGAATTCTTGCAATTTCCCGCATCAGCGACGAACAGGCGGAACAGTTACTGGTTCGATTCGGCAAGACAGAATCGGACAGGCAGAATGTCCCGGCACCGCAGGAAGTCAGCGGTGCCGAGATCGAAGAGCTAGACTGACTCGAATTATCGTTTCAGTTGCGCAATCCGCAATCTCCGTGCGGACCCGCCCGGCCAACCGCAAGGTTGGCCGGGTTTTATTTGGCCGATGATTTTCCAGATCGGCGCTGCGGAGGTCGGCACACGGCCAATCCAAGGGTTTTGCTGCCTGTTATCGCTTGATTAGAACATCCGATTTCTTTCAAATGGCGCACTGTGCGCACGAGAGATTTTCAATGGCATACCTCGCAGGCATCGGATGAACTGCACACCAACCCGAATCCGCGTGTCCGACCCTGATCGGGTCCCTGTCGAGCCTTCGGCGACACAGCCATGCTGCGAATACGGCGCGGAGTGTAGCCGGGCGTGAACGTCGCTCATGGCTATACCTGGCTGGAGGAAGCCCTGGCGAACGGGGGTGTCGTCGTCACGGCAAGTCGCCGCCTGGCGCGGGCATTACGGACGGCATTCGACGAGGCGCAGTCGGACGCCGGCCTCGACGCCTGGGCGTCACCCGACATTCATTCGATTCACGCCTGGCTGGTAAACCTTGCCGATCAGGGGCTGGGGACCGCGCATTCCTATCTGCGCCTTGGCGAGCACGCGGCGGCGCAGCTCTGGCAGCAGAGCCTGGACGAAGTCGCGCGTGACCCGTTGCCGAACCGTGCAGGATTCGTCAGGCACTGCGTCGAAGCATGGTCGCGTTGTGCAGACTGGTGTGTGCCTCTGGACGACGTCATGCAATACGCTCGAAGCCCGGACGAACGGCTGTTCGCCCGCGCGGCGAAAGTATATGCCGAGAGTCTCGAGGCAGGGCAATTGCTGGATGCGCCGGGTCTTGCGGCAGCCGTCCGCGAACTCGTTCGCGGCGAAAGAATTCGCGTGCCCGACAAGCTTCGATTCGCGGGCTTCGATCGCTTGACGCCAGCGTTGCAGCGGTTGATCGATGCATGCATCACCGCAGGCTGTGACGTCGCATTGCTTGAAACGGGGGAGCGTGCCGCCGACATTCGCCGTTGTACCTTCCCCGACCCGAATGCGGAATTGCGTGCGGCGGGCGCATGGGCTCGTGGCCTGCTCCTGCAGGACCCGGCGCTGCGAGTGGGCATAGTCAGCAGCGATCTGCAGAACGACGCTGTCGCCACTGCGCACCTCGTACGGGATGGATTCGCGCCCGGCTGGCAATACGCGGATCCTTATTTCGCGGCAGCCGTGAACGTTTCCTATGGCCAGCGATTATCAGATTACCCGGCGATTGCGTTCGCGTTGACGTTACTGCGCTGGACTTGTACGCCGCTGACGT
>JAHHOT010000247.1 GCA_018677555.1 Gammaproteobacteria bacterium
GAATTGCGACCGGTTGCGGGGCATCACCTCGCAGGGCAAATATGGCATGCGCGACCTCGTTGCTCCAACCATCGAGGGTGCGATAGCTTATCGATTTGCCGCATTCCGCAATAGCGGTCTTTTCGGAGAATCGCCGAACCTGCTCCGAAAAGCGATGCGGGATCGACTGCTCAATGTCGGATGGGTTGAAAGGAACAAACCTGTTCATTTGTCTGTCAACAGCTCCGATCGTCGAGTCATTCTTCTTTCGTCCCCGCTTAAACCTGTCTCCACGATAGCACGTCTCCCAAGTCATTGATTTGGAAAACAAACCGTAGGTCAAGCAGGAATCCTTGACAGGCCTGCTCAGCCTCCGTAAAGTCCGGCGCTCTGTGGGATTAAAGCGTAAATGGGAGATTCGACTCCTGGCCTGCAGCCGGCATGAGATTCGGCCCCGCCTGGTTCCACGGCAATTCTGAGATTTCGTCCTGTGTCCCCATCGTCTAGAGGCCCAGGACACCGCCCTTTCACGGCGGTAACAGGGGTTCGAATCCCCTTGGGGACGCCATCCACATTGAAAAAGCCCGCCCGTTGGCGGGTTTTTTTGTGGGTGGCGTCCCCAAGTTGAGATTTGAAGCCCCGTTCGACACAAATCGGCAGGATTGCCGATTTGGACCGCGCAGCGACCCGAACAACGTGAGGGCGAGGGCCATGGATGGGCCGAGTCAAAACGCGGCAGCGTTTTGGACAGCGAGCGGGCCCGCAGGGCCGAGCATCGCCCGGGGGCGATGGGAGTCAATCCCCCTTGAGACCCGACCGGCGATACGAAACCGTGTGAAATCTGTCACATTTACGGCACCGACGGTCCGGGCGCGTCGAGGCAGCTGTTTACCCAGCGCTGGTGTCGCGAAAACCGTGATATGTGCCAAGTACTCCAGAATCCGACCGCTGTATGCTTCGACAGGCTCGGAATCTCTCTTACAGGCATATGTTGTTCAGGCGCATCGCTGTTGAAGCCAATGAAGTCATGGTCGGCATGTACGTCGCCGCCCTCGACCGTCCGTGGCTTGAAACGCCGTTCCTCTTTCAAGGCTTTGAAATCGAGGATGACGATCAACGCGGTCAGCTGGCCAAGTACTGTGACGTCGTTTATGTCGATCTGGAGCAGAGTTCCCTCGCGGAATCCAAGATCCGCGCCTGTGCGAAACGCAAATCAACACCACTGACCAAGACCGACCGCTCGGCCAAGCGAAAGCTGACGCCGTTGCGGCGCGTATTGCTCGGTTTTTCGAAAATAGATCCCACCGGAATTGCGTCGCGCGTGATGTCGAGTACCAGCCGAACGAACCGCAATACCGTCAAATTCAAGCAAGAACAGCCGCGCGCCGCTAAAGCCCACAAGATGGCGATGACCCAGGTATCGACCATTCTGGACAAAGTGGAGAGCGGCGAAGCACTGGATTCCGAAAAGCTCCGCCAGGTGGTCGTGCCGCTTGTCGACAGCATCGAGCGCAACGAGGATTCAATGGCATGGCTGGCCTACCTTCGAAAATACGATGAGTACACCTATAGCCGCGCCCTGGCAACGTCCGTCTGGGCCGTCATCCTGGGGCGACAGCTGGGCATGGACCGCAGCGATCTGGAGGACCTCGGATTAGGCGGACTGTTACTCGATGTCGGCAAATCGAAAATGCCGAACAAGATTCTGAAGAAAGCAGGCCGCCTTCGCCCGGAAGAGTTCGAGATAATGAAGACGCACGTTCATGAAAGCCTGCAAATTGCACGAGCCGATTCGCGAGTCAACCAGAACGTTCTTAACATGATCGAATTCCACCATGCGCGATTCGATGGTACGGGTTACCCGACGGACGCCGCCGGGCAGGAGATCCCGCTTTTTGGCCGTATTGCCGCACTGGTCGATTGTTACGACGCGATTACGACAAAGCGAACTTACGCACCCGCAATGTCACCGTACGATGCGATTCGGGAGCTGCAGGATTTGGCCAGTGAAGCGTTTCAGGAAGAGCTGGTGGAGCAATTCGTGCACGCGATTGGCATGTTTCCTACCGGCAGCGTGGTCGAATTGAATAACGGTGCCGTGGGTATCGTCCTGGAACAGAATCGGGTTCGGCGTCTGCGGCCGAAACTGCTGATGGTACTGGACGTGAAGAAGCGACCATTGAAAAAACACAAAACAATTGATCTGCGAAAACTGCCCGGAGACACAAAAAACCCGCGCGCGATCTGGATCGAGCGTGGACACGACCCGGCAACATTCGGCATCAATCCCAACGACTACTTTCTTTAAACAGGCGCTGACCCAATGCAAACGAGACCGTATAGCAACCTGCTGGCCGACCTGGATGCCTGCAACGGCGAAAGCGGCATAGCGCTGCTACTGGTACATATAAGCGGCACACGCAATTTCAGCCGGCGTTACGGGTACGACCAGGGCGACTTGCTCGCAGAGAAGTGCATCGAGCGCATACGCGGAATAGCACGTGAGCAAGATCGATTTCACGCCTTGTCGACCAATCGAGCCGCGCTGCTGCTCACCGGAATCGCCAGCGAAGGCCAGGCGATTCTCGCTGCACAGAAGGTGCTGCGAAAACTGCGGCTGCCGTTCAAATTCGGGGACTCCAGCGTATCCGCAGATGCCAACGTCGGACTGGCTGTCGCAGATGCTTCGTTCGTGCCAGGAAACAAGCTGATCAGGTGTGCGGAAGAAGCGCTGGCCAGCGCTCGTCAACGTGACACCGACTATGAGGTGGCTGCACTGCACGACGCCGAATCGAGCCAGACCCAGTCGGCCCGCTTCGACATACGTGGCGCCCTGGATCGCAATGAAATTCTGATGTTTTTTCAGCCGGTTGTTAATCTCATGAACAATCACATGGTTGGAGCGGAGTCGCTGGTGCGCTGGAATAAACCGAAGCATGGCATCATTACGCCGGGGTTCTTTCTGCCAGGCGTCGAAAACACCGCGGACATGCTTCGCATGACCGAGTTCGCGATCACAGCGTGCTGCCGCGCGCTCGCTGCGTGGCAGTCTGCCGGCAAGGAGATCTGGGTTTCGGTCAACGTTACCGCCAATGACCTGCAACACGACGATTTCCTCCAGCTACTGCAGGATTCAGCAGCGGTGTGGGATGTCGACCTGTCATTCATGGTGCTCGAAATCACGGAGTCGGTGCTGCTCAAAGATCCGGCGAATTGCAGCGTGCTGCTCGCAAAGCTGAATGAAATGGGGGTTAGTGTTGCTATTGATGACTTTGGGACCGGCTATTCCAGCCTGGCGTACTTGCGGGACCTCAAGGCGGATAAATTGAAGGTTGATCGGTCCTTCATTCTCAACATCGAGACCAACGAGACGGATCGCCAGATACTCGAATCTATCGTGCAGCTGGCGCACGCCGTAAAGATGCAGGTTGTCGCCGAGGGGATCGAAAACATGACGGTGGCGCAGCACGCTCACAGACTGGGCTGCGATCTCGGGCAGGGTTTCATTTTCGGGCGCCCATCCCAGTGCCTGCCCGATATACCGACAGAAAAGGCAATCGCCAATCTGCACTTTTAGGTCGGCCGGGCATTCTTCGGGAGGTGCAGACCGCAGGTGACGAATTCGGCAATCTGTGCCACGTTCCGCAGCTTTTCGGGCACGACGTCCTAGAATTAGTTCATTATTCGAATTTCCCGTTGGCACAGCAGTGCTACCACTGGCAAAGGAGGCGAACTGATGACGCTAGATCCGCAGTTCCTGCAATCCGGCAACATGACCCAGAACCAGCTCCTGATGTACACGGCGCAGCGAATGTCCGGGCGCAAGCCCATCCTGAACATGGGCATGGCGATCGAAATCGCCAGGGAACTCGATCCGCAGCAGTTTCGTGACAGCTTCGACTACGTGGTAGGCAAAAGTGACGCCTTGCGTTCCGTGTTCCGCTTTGCCGACGGCGGCGCCCGGCGCATGGTGATCGAGCCGGCGGAGCTGGAGTTCGAGCTCGAGGTGCTCGACTTTTCCGGTCAGCCGGAGGAGGCGGCCCAGTGGATGGACCAGCGCATTCGCCAGCGCATCAATCTCAAGAAGCGTCTGTTTGATTCAGCGTTACTTAGAATCGCGGAAGATCATTACATCTGGTTTCTTTGCCAGCACCATCTTATTTGCGACGGTATTTCGTTTGCGAATGTCGTGACACATGTCGGCAACCGCTATGCGCAGTTGGAGGCGGGCGACGAATCGGGATTCGATCTGCCACCATATTCCGATCTCGTGCAACGAGACCTGGAGTATTACGCCAGCGACGAAGCTGCCGTCTCGAGAGAATACTGGGAACGGATGGCTGAAGAGCCCCTGCCGGAGTTCCGCATGTACGACCGCGGGACCGAGGACGGGATCACCGACTTTACGCGCATTCATCGGCATCTCGATGCCGAACTGGTCGGTCGGATAAAGACCGCTATCGCGGACGAAACGTTTCGCGCGTTCTCGCAGGATCAGGGCGTCTTCCTCGTGCTGTTGTCGGCGCTGATCCTGCAACTCAGGCGCGCCACGGGAAACAGTGTCTTTACCGTCGGTATTCCGCTGCACAATCGCCTCACACCGCAGGAGAAAATCACCATCGGTTGCTTCTTCATTTGCTCACCGATTCGTGTTCGATACAACCCGGATGACACATTCTCGGATCTTTATCTGCAGGTCTCGAAGGAATACCGCAAAATGCTGCGTCACTATCGTCACCCGGTGATTGCGCGCGAGGGCGAGAGAAACTGGGATGTGACCTTCAACTACGTGAACAAGACGTTTCCGGACTTCGCCGGTGCTGCTACGAAAATCACCTGGTTGCAGGCAGGGGCGTACATGGCGAATGCGTTCATGGGCACCCAGGTGCACCGCTTCAATACCGGCGGCGCCCTGACCGTGGAGTGGGACTTCAATCTCGGCATATTCGATACTCCCGAGCGCCAGGAAACGGCGATGCGTGACTTCGAGGAAGCGATCGAATTCGGCCTCGCGGGTCCGGATGCTGCATTGAAAGAGTTCGCCTGAGACGCAAACTTGCTGCACTGCACAATTCGAAGTGCTACGCTTGCCGTTTCCGACTGAGAGGATCTCACGCTGATTCCGTTCCTGACTTATGTCCTGCTGGCACTGTTCGTTATCTGGCTGGCAGTGCGCCTGTTTCTGCGTGCCAAAGAGTACCCGCAGTTCGACGAAGCGCATGTCGAGTTCGGTGGCCGGCGGCGGCGCCCGAGCCCGCAGATCGAGCAGGTGCATGAGCTGCTTGCCGACATTTTCGAGGATGCAAAGGCGGTGCCCATTGCGCGGCAGCTCAGCGAGGCACGCCGCATCATTGACGAGGGGTTCACCGGGCAGCCGAACGATGCCGAATCGCTCGGTGTAAACATCACAGCGGTGAAGATTGGCAGGATGCCCGCCGAATGGGTTATCGCACCCGGTGCGGCGGCGGATCGACGGCTTCTGTATCTACACGGCGGCGGCTTTGTGATTGGCAGCCCGCGCAGCCACCGCATGTTGACCTCCGAACTCAGCCGCCGCTGCAAGCTTGCCGTTCTCGCCATCGACTACCGGCTTGCACCGGAGAATCGCCAGATAGACGCGGTCCGCGATTGCCGGGCCGGCTATCGCTGGATGCTCGAAAACGGGCCTGACGGAACCAGCGATGCCCGCGAGGTATTCGTCGCCGGCGATTCGGCCGGCGGAAACCTGACGCTTGGCCTGTCGAACTGGACACGGGACGAGGGACTGCGTGTGCCGGACGGCGTAATTGCGTTTTCACCGTCGACCGACATGACGCTGGGTGGAATCAGTATTCGCGGCAACCTGGACACAGACCCGATGCTCGGCCCCGCGCTCGGATTTCTTGCGAAAATGCCCAAGACGCTGCAGCTCCTGGCAATCACCGCGGCGGGGCGATCCAATCCGCGTAATCCGGTCATTTCGCCGCTGTTTGCCGATCTTTCCGGATTGCCGCCGACGCTGGTGCAGGCGAGCGACAGCGAAATGCTGCTCGACGACGCCCGCCGCTATGTCAGCAAGGCGCGCCTGCAAGGCTCCCCCGTCACGCTGCAAACCTGGCCCGGCATGGTGCACGTGTGGCCGATGTTTCACCAGATGCTGCCGGAGGGCGGGGAGGCACTCGATCAGGTCGCCCGATTTGTCGAGCGGATTTCGTCCGGCCGGGCACCGCTCGAGCCCGTGCAGGAGGAAGCAGCCGTGCCGGCATAGGGTATAGTGGGGTCTCGGGCACAACGACAACAGCAACGACGCCAGCCGAGCAACAAACGAGACTCCCCCAGATGGCCTTGCACGACGACGTGACGCGAACGGTATTCGACGCGCCGGACGGGCCGCAGGTCGGCGCATTTTTCGACTTCGACGGCACCATGATGGCCGGTTTCTCGGCCACTGAGTTTATCAAGGAGCAGGTCAAGCGCGGCGAGATGTCCGTGAGTGACGTCGTCGAAACGATATCGACGATAAGCAGTTTCAGCCTCGGCAATATCGGTTTTTCCGGTCTCATGACCGCCAGCGCGAAGCTGTTGAAGGGCGTTCCCGAATCGAGCTACATCGATTTCGGTGAAGAGGTTTACCAGAAGCAGATTTCGCGCCTCATTTATCCCGAGTCACGGGCGCTCGTCAGGGCCCATCTCGACAAAGGCCACACCGTGGCAATCGTATCGTCAGCCACGCCGTACCAGGTAGAGCCGGCGGCCCGTGACCTCGATATCGACACCGTGCTGTGCAGCCACCTGGTCGTCGAGGCCGGTGAGTTCACCGGCGACATTGTGCGGCCGCTGTGCTGGGGAG
>JAHHOT010000123.1 GCA_018677555.1 Gammaproteobacteria bacterium
CTGATGGACCGCATCCCGGTCGTGCGCTCGATCTACTCCGCGGTTCGCAACTTCACGGAGATCGTGTTCTCGGACTCGAGCAAGGCCTTCAAGAACGTGCTGATGGTGCAGTATCCGCGCACGGGGATTTACAGCCTCGCCTTCCAGACCTCGGAGGATCTCGGCGAGGTGCAGGGGCGCACCGGCGAGGAAGTGGTCGGCTGTTTCGTGCCGACCACGCCGAATCCGACGTCGGGGTTCATCATCATCGTCCCCAAGAAAGACGTGGTGGTGCTGGACATGGAAGTTGACGAGGCGCTCAGGATGATCATCTCACTGGGCGTGGTGGTGCCGACCTGGCGGCCCGGCCAAACCGGCGAATTGCCGCTCGTCGTGCCGGACAACGGCAAGGCCGCGCGCAAGGGCGAAACCGACTAAAACGCCTGTTTTCTAACCGGTTTGCGCCGGATTGGTCTTGCAGTGGCCCCGCTGTGGCCGTACCATTCCGCGCCTCCTTTTGACTAGCATTGCTTCACGGACCCGCTATGCGCAGCCACTATTGTGGACAGATCGACGAATCCCGGATCGGTGAAGAAATCGCGGTCACCGGCTGGGTGCACCGCCGCCGCGACCATGGCGGTGTGATTTTCGTCGACCTGCGTGATCGCGAGGGCCTGCTGCAGGTGGTGTTCGATCCGGATCGTCCCGACATCTTCGCCGAGGCCGAGCGCATTCGCGGCGAATACGTGCTTGCCGTCAAAGGCGTGGTACGCGAACGGCCGGAGGGCACGATCAATCCAAACATGCCCACGGGCAGGGTCGAGGTGCTGGCGCATGATCTCGTCACACTGAACGACTCGGCCACGCCGCCGTTTCACCACGATGAACACGCCAACGAAGAGTTGCGGCTAAAGTACCGTTACCTGGATTTGCGCCGCGAACCGATGATGCGGAACCTGCGTTTGCGACATCAGGTCACTCGCGCCATGCGCAACTTCCTCGACGACAACGGTTTCGTCGATGTGGAGACGCCCATGCTGACCCGCGCAACGCCGGAGGGCGCACGAGACTACATCGTGCCGAGCCGCACTCATCCGGGTAATTTCTTCGCGTTGCCGCAGTCGCCGCAGATATTCAAACAATTGCTGATGATGTCCGGGCTGGATCGTTACTACCAGATCGTGCGCTGTTTTCGCGACGAAGATCTGCGGGCCGACCGGCAGCCGGAATTTACGCAGCTCGATATCGAAATGAGTTTCGTCGACGAAGACGCTGTTACCGGCGCCATGGAGGAACTCGTCCGCGTGTTGTTTCGTGAGGTCATGCAGGTCGAGTTGCCCGAGCCGTTTCCGCGCATGGCCTACGCCGAAGCGATGCAACGATTCGGGTCGGACAAGCCTGACCTGCGCATCCCGCTCGAGCTGGTCGAGGTCGCGGATCTCATGAGCTCGGTTGAATTCAAGGTCTTCGCGGGACCGGCACAGGACCCGCAAGGCCGCGTTGCGGCATTGCGCCTGCCGGGCGGCAGCGAGCTGACGCGCAAGGAAATCGACGACTACACCGCATTCGTCGGTCGCTACGGCGCCAAGGGCCTCGCCTACATCAAAGTCAATGACGCGGCTGCCGGGCGCGATGGCTTGCAGTCGCCTATTCTCAAGTTTCTGCCGGACGAAGCGGTGGACGGCATCATGGCGCGAACCGCTGCGGAGTCTGGCGACCTGGTTTTCTTCGGCGCCGACAAGGCGCGGGTCGTCAACGATGCACTAGGCGCGTTGCGCGTGCGCCTGGGCGAAGATCGCGGCCTCGTGGATGATGGCTGGCAGCCGTTGTGGATCGTCGAATTCCCGATGTTCGAGAAAGACCCGCACACGAAACGCTGGACCTCATTGCACCATCCGTTCACCGCACCGTCGGCCGATGACCCGGCCGTGCTGAAAGCCGATCCGGGCAATGTGCTTTCGCGCGCGTACGACATGGTGCTGAACGGTTCGGAGATCGGCGGTGGTTCGATTCGAATACACAATCGCAACATGCAGGCGGCCGTTTTCGAGTTGCTGGACATCAGCGACGACGAGGCGCAGGAAAAGTTCGGATTTCTGTTGCGCGCGCTGGAGTTCGGCTGTCCGCCGCACGGGGGCATCGCGTTTGGCCTGGACAGGCTCGTGATGCTCATGGCGGGCGCCGACAGCATTCGTGAGGTCATCGCGTTTCCGAAGACCCAGACGGCAAGCTGCCCATTGACCAATGCACCCGGTGCCGTGTCGGCCGAACAACTCAAAGAGACCGGCATTCGCGTCCGTACCCCACGCAGCGAGTGAAGCAGGGCCCGCCGCAATTTCGCCGGCCCGAATCCGTACTCGTTGTCGTCTATACCGGCAACGCTGACATTCTGCTGCTCCATCGCGTCAAGCCGTTCGCGTTCTGGCAATCGGTGACCGGCAGTCTGAGGCCGCGCGAATCGCATGCGCAGGCGGCGGCGCGTGAGCTGGCCGAGGAGACCGGCATCGAATCGGCGCTATCATTGGAATTCAGCGGCAACAGCCGGGAGTTCGAGATCGATCCTCGCTGGCGACATCGCTTCGCACCCGGAACTACGACGAACACCGAGTACGAGTGGCGGCTGCGCCTGCCCGGCATCGTCGATATTCGTCTCGATCCTGCCGAGCATTCCGATTTCCGCTGGCTGCCGATCGATGCGGCAATCGATGCCGTATGGTCATGGACCAACCGCGAAGCACTCGATGCGCTAAGGAACGCGTTGTGACGGGCGAATTGGTGGTCCTCGTGCATGGATTGTGGATGCCTGGCAGCGAGATGGCATTCGTCAAACACCACCTGGAAAAACAGCATGGATTCAGCGGCGTTCTGTTCAGCTACCCGTCGGTGCGCGGGACCCTCGATGAGAATGCGGAACTGCTCGCCGACTTCATCGGCAGCATGCAGCCCGCAACAGCGAACATTGTCGGTCACAGCCTCGGCGGCGTCGTCGCACTGCGCATGCATGCATTGAATCCCGGAATGCCGCGCGGCCGGGTGGTTTGCATGGGTTCGCCACTCTGTGGCTCGCGTGCGGCGAACCTGGCCACCCGTCATGGCTGGGGCAGCGCGATACTCGGCAAATCCGTCGCCGCAGGGGTCGTGTCCGACGCGGCCAACGAGTGGGCGACAAAAGTGACCGAGTCACGCGATGTCGGCTGTATTGCCGGCACGGTGCCGGCCGGGCTCGGCCGCATCGTCGCGAAATTCGAAGAACCGAGCGACGGTACCGTCGCGGTCTCGGAAACGCGGCTGCCGGGCATCCGCGATCACCTCGAAATGGAAATAAACCACTCCGGCCTGGTGGTCTCTGCGAAAGTCGCCGACCAGGTTGCGGCATTCCTCAAGACGGGCGGCTTCGAAAAAGGCGGGACACCGTAGGAGCAGCGCCCCCGCCGCCAATTATTTGTAGGAGCAGCGCCCCCGCCGCCAATTATTTGTAGGAGCGGCGCCCCCGCCGCGACCGCCAAAGGACGTCACAGTTGCGGCGAGGGCGCCGCTGCTACGTGAGGTCCCTGAGCCGGTACAGAAGGTCGAGCGCCTCGCGCGGCGTCAGTGTATCCGGGTCGACCTCGGCGAGCGCATCTTCGACTGCACTGCGTACCCGGGGCTCTGCGACGGACAGCGGCAATTCGGTTTGCAGGTTGTTGCGATGGCTTAGTTGCTGCGCTTCGAGGTCCTTCAGGAAACTCCGTGCGTGCCCGATGACGTCTTGCGGTACGCCGGCGAGGGACGCGACCTGCAGCCCGTAACTCTGGTTGGCGGGGCCGGGCTTGACGGCATGCAGGAATATCAGCTTGCCGCCATGCTCGGTCGCATCGAGGTGCACGTTGCTGCAGTCGGGCAGCTCGTTCGCCAGCTCCGTCAGCTCGAAGTAGTGCGTCGCAAACAGGGTAAACGCATGAATGCGTTCCGCCATGTAATGCGCCGCCGCCCAGGCCAGTGACAGCCCGTCGAAGGTGCTGGTGCCGCGTCCGATTTCATCCATCAGCACCAGGCTCGTGTCCGTGGCGTTGTTGAGAATGGTTGCCGTTTCCGTCATTTCGACCATGAAAGTCGAGCGCCCGCCGGCGAGATCGTCCGATGCGCCGATACGCGTGAAAATGCGATCGACCGGCCCCACCCGGAAAGATTCAGCCGGCACGAAGCTGCCGATGTGCGCAAGTATCGTAATCAGGGCGGCTTGCCGCATGTAGGTCGACTTGCCACCCATGTTCGGGCCGGTAATGATAAGCAGGCGCCGGTCGTCGCCGAGCTCCATGTCATTCGCGACGAACGGCGTATCGATCACCTGCTCAACGACGAGGTGGCGTCCCGCGCGGATCTCCAGGCAGGGGGTGTCGCTGATCTCCGGCCTGCACAGGTCGAGACTCGCTGCCCGCTCGGCGAAATTCACGACGACGTCGAGTTCCGCGAGGCCGGCAGCGGTTCCCTGCAGGTCGGCGAGGACCTCGTTGAGCTTTTCCACCAGCTCGTCGTACAGGTGTTTTTCGCGCGACAACGCGCGCTCGCGTGCGCTCAATACCTTGTCTTCGAATTCCTTCAGCTCCGGCGTGATGTATCGCTCTGCTCCCTTGAGCGTCTGTCGCCGCGTGTATTCCACCGGGGCCCTGTCGGCCTGTCCCTTGCTGATTTCGATGTAGTAGCCGTGCACCCGGTTGTAACCCACTTTCAGGGTGGAGATGCCCGTGGCGTCGCGCTCGCGCGTTTCCAGGTCGATCAGGTACTGGTCGGCGTTCGTCGCGATGCCGCGAAGTTCGTCGAGTTCATCGTCGTAGCCTTTCGCTATCACTCCGCCGTCGCGAATGAGCATCGGCGGATTGTCGACGATCGCCTTTTCGAGTAACGCGCGTTGGCGCGGGTGTTCGCCAATGTCGTCGAGCAACGACGCGATGAGCGGGGAGTCAGCATCCGCGAGCACGGCGCGCAGCTCCGGGACACGCCCCAGCGCCAGCGAAAGCTGCCGCAGATCGCGTGGCCGCGCGGACTTCAGGGCAACCCGCGACAGGATTCGTTCGACGTCGCCGATGCCGTTCAATGCGTCCTGCAATTTTCCCACCAGTGCGCCGTCGTTGATTGCCTCGATGGCCTGGTAACGGCCGAGCAGCCGGTCGCGGTCACGCACTGGCCGCTGCATCCAGCGCCGCAGCAAGCGGCTGCCCATCGGGCTCTGGCAACGATCCATGACGCCGGCGAGCGTGTGGTCGTGTTGCCCCGTGAGGCTCTGCTCGAGTTCCAGGTTGCGTCGCGTGGCGCCGTCCATCACCAGCGCGTCCTCAACGCGTTCGACCGTTATCGAGCGCAGGTGGGGCAGCGACGTCTTTTGTGTGTCGTTCACGTATTGCAGGAGCGCACCTGCGGCAGCAACACCGCGAGTGAAGGCTTCGCAGCCGAATCCAGCGAGGTCGCGGGTCTGGAATTGCGACGCGAGCAAGCGCGTGGCGGAGTCCAGGTCGAAGTGCCAGGGCGGCCTTGCCGTCGCGCGTACGGCCGCATCGCGCAGTGGCGGAGATGCCTGCTCTTCGTTGTAGATAATCTCCGCCGGGCGCAGTCGCTCGAGCTCCCCTGCCAGCGACTCGGCGCTGTCGACCTCGGTCAGGCGAAAGCGGCCCCCGGCCAGGTCGAGCCAGGCCAGGCCAATCGCCTGCGTGTCAGTAAAGACCGCAGCAACGAGGTTGTCCCGTTGTGAGGACAGCAAAGCATCGTCGGTCAGCGTTCCCGGCGTGACGACGCGCACGACCTTGCGCTCAACGGGGCCTTTGCTGGTGGCCGGGTCGCCGACCTGTTCGCAAATCGCGACCGATTCTCCCTTGCGCACGAGCTTGCCCAGGTAGCTTTCGGCAGCGTGATATGGCACGCCGGCCATCGGAATCGCGTTACCACCGGACTTGCCGCGTGCGGTCAGCGTAATGTCGAGCAGCGACGCGGCCCGCTTCGCGTCGTCGTAGAACAACTCATAGAAGTCGCCCATGCGGTAGAACACCAGCATGTCGGGATACTCGCCCTTGATGCGCAAGTATTGTTGCATCATGGGGGTATGTGCGGCGGAAACCTGGGCACTCATTGTTATTGGGGTCGACGCGTACTCCGGGGGCGCTCCATGCTAGCCTGTTGCCGGAGTCAATCCAAATGCTACGCGGTCAGCGGCAGAGCGCAGCCATGAAGATCATTCACGTCGAAACCGGTCGCCATCTTTACGGTGGTGCGCAACAGGTGCTCTACCTGATGCGCGGTCTTGCCGGACGCGGGATCGACGGTCTGCTGGTGTGCATGGCGGATTCGGGGATAGACCGCGCCGCGCGGGCGTGGGGCTTGCGGGTCTGTAATGTGCCCTGCGCCGGCGATCTCGATCTGCGTTTCGCCTGGCGATTGCGGCAGCTCCTGGAAAAAGAAACCGCCGATCTGGTGCATTGCCATAGTCGCCGCGGCGCCGACTTTCTCGGCGGCCAGGCGGCGGCCATGGCCGGCATACCTGCGATCGTCTCGCGGCGCGTGGACAATCCGGAGACCGCGATGGGTGCCGCTCTGCGCTACCGCAAGTTTCGCAAAGTCATTGCAATATCCGAGTCAATTGGCCAGGTGCTGCGCGCCGCCGGGGTCGACGCATCACGTATCGAGATTATTCGGAGCGCCGTCGATACCGCCGCGATCGAGCAGGCAACCGATCCTGCGAGCTTTCGGCGCGAGTTCGGCATTCGCGACGGCGATGTCGTGATTGCCGCGGCAGGCCAGCTGATCGCACGTAAAGGCCACCGCCACCTGCTCGAGGCACTGGCGCGGCTTGTCACCACACGACCGCAGCTGCGCCTGATCGTCTTCGGCGAGGGGCCGCTGCGGGCAGAGCTGCTGCAATTGACGAGCAGGCTGCAGCTCGAGCAGCAAGTAACGTTCGCCGGATTTCGCGACGACCTCGATGCGATGCTGGGCAATGTCGATCTGCTGGTGCACCCGGCGCTGGCCGAGGGGCTGGGCGTCGCGGTGCTGAAAGCCGCCGCCGCGGCCGTTCCGGTGGTAGCATTTGCTGCAGGGGGTGTTCGCGAGGCAGTCAGCGACGGCGAGACTGGACTGCTGGTGCCGCCTGCCGATGTGGAGGCGCTGGCTGCGGCGATGGAGTCGCTGATCGACGATCCGGAGCGGCGCGCACGTTTAGGGGCTGCCGGACGCAAACGCATGCAAACGGAATTCACAATCGACGTCATGGTCGAAAAACACACCGCATTGTATGAGGCGCTGCTCCGTGACTGACGGCGATTCCATTGCGACGCTGTCGGAGGCACTGGTGAGCGAACTTGCGGAAGCGGGCAAAACGGGCGCCACGGCAGAGTCATGTACCGGTGGCTGGATCGCCAAGTCGCTGACCGATATTGCCGGCAGCTCCGCCTGTTTTGCCTACGGCGTCGTGACC
>JAHHOT010000149.1 GCA_018677555.1 Gammaproteobacteria bacterium
AAGCAGACAATGTCCGCTTGTGGCGCCAATAAACCGCGCACCGCTATTCCTCGATATCCCCCGGGTCCAGATCGTGACCCCATTCCTTCTTCGCGGAAAGATAACGGCGATTTGCATCGCCGACGCCACTCACGTGCTTCACCGGGGTGACCTTCGCGAGACCTGCGGACTTGAGATCGCTTATCTTCTTCGGATTGTTGGTCAGCAGGCGAAAGGGGCGGTCGCCGACGAAATACTTCAATAACGATGCTGCATCGCTGAAGTCGCGGCAGTCGTCCGGCAAACCCAGCGAGCGGTTGGCCTGGTAGGTGTTCTCGCCCGCGTCCTGCAACACGTAGGTCGCGGCCTTCGCCCACAAGCCGATGCCCCGGCCCTCGTGGCCGGACATGTAGACGATCATGCCGCCTTGCGGGTCCGCGCTGATGCGTTCCAGTGCCGCTGCAAACTGCGGGCCGCATTCGCAGCGTTGCGAGCCGAACACGTCGCCGGTCAGGCAGCTCGAGTGCACCCGCACAAGGGGTTTTTCGGCATTCGCGGCATCGCCAATGAGCAATACGCTGTTCACGGCCATGGACGACGCGAGCAGCGCAAAAGACCCCTGCCCGTTGCTTTCGCGCAGGTCGTCCGCGAGTTCCTGCGCCGCGGCCAGCTCGGTGTGGCGCACGCTAGCGTACCAGCTCACCTCGTAATGGCAGCCGGCCAGCTCCAGCGGCAGCGGGATCGGGCCGAGAATACTGATAGCGCGCGCGCCCGGCACGGGCGGCTGGTCAGCCGGCGTGGGCCTTCCTTCCGCGTCAATGCGAATGAGTTTGCCGGCGTCGATGAGGCGCCGGCGTACGTCGGGATCGATGTAGGTAAACATGGCGCGACTCTATCATTTGCGCCGCCACGCAGCGCCACGCAACGGCACGCATTCGGGCTTGCTGACCAACGGGTCATTAACTATACTCTGTTACTGACCCGTTGGTCAGCAAGGAATCCACATGGCACAGCGACGCTTTCGGCGCCGCAAGGACGCGCGGCCCGGCGAGATCACGGCGGCGGCAGCGGCCCTGTTCGCCGAAAAAGGCTACGCCGCGACGCGCGTTGACGACGTCGCGCGGCGTGCCGGCGTCAGCAAGGGGCTCATGTACCTGTATTTCAGGACCAAGGAAGAATTGCTCAAGAGTGTGATCCGCAGTTTCATCGAGCCGCGCATCGAGGCGCTGCGGCAGCGCATCGAGGAACCCGAACTCTCGGCCGAAGAATTTCTGCGCGGCCCATTCCTGCAATTCATACGTGCTCTGCCGAATTCGCCCGTTCACGTGATCGTGAAGCTGATGGTGACCGAAGGGCCCCGGCACCCCGAACTGGTGGCGTACTACTGGAACAACGTCGTATCGCTTGGGCTCGACACGCTGCGCAGATTACTGCAACGCGGTGTCGACAATGGCGAGTTCCGGTCGTCTGCGTTGCAGGAGTTTCCGCACCTGATGATCGCGCCAGTCCTGTTCGCCGTTCTGTACTCGAGCCTTTTTGGCAAACACGAGAAACTCGACACCGACCGAATGTTCGCCGAACACGTCGGGATTCTCATTGAGTCGCTAAAGCGCGATCCGCGGCGCGGAGATACCGGATGAATCGATACTTTTCGCTGCTAACGGCTGTCGCGGCCGCAATCGTGGCGGGTTGCGGGCAGGACCCGGCGCATCGAATCGTCGGTCAGCTCGAATCCGATCGCATCGAGATAACGGCCGAATTTGCGGAACCCATCGTCGCGCGGCATGTGCAGGAAGGCGACCCGGTGACAGCGGGGCAATTGCTCCTGCAGCTGGACACTGAACGAATAGAAGCGCGGATCGCCGCCGCTACGGCAGCGCTCGAGGAACGCAATGCCAGGCTGGCGGAGCTCATTCGCGGTCCGCGCAGCGAAAAAATCGCTGCGGCGCGTGCGAATCTCGAGGGCGCAAAGCACGATCTCGAGTTGCGCATGCTCGAGTACGACCGCGAGCAGAAATTACTGCAACAAAACCTGACCTCGCCGGCCAGTCGCGATCGCGCGCGTGCGGCCCTGGATGCTGCCAGGGCCGCGGTCGAATTCAACGAGGCGCAGCTTGCCGAACTGCTGACCGGAACAACGCTCGAAGAACTGACGCAGGCCGAACAGGCAGTCCGCCAGGCCGAGGCACAATACGCGGCACTCGACATCGACCGGCAAAGACACAGTCTTCGCGCGCCGAACGACGCCATCGTCGACAGTATTCTGTATGAACCGGGCGAACGACCCGCGGTCGGGACACCGGTTCTGGTGTTGCTGGGCGGCGAGCAACCCTACGCGCGGGTCTATATTCCTGAACAAATGCGTGCCTCGATAGCGCCTGGCACGCCGGCCATTGTCTATGTCGATGGTATTGCCGAACCGCTCGACGCACGAGTGCGCTGGGCATCCAGCGACACGGCATTTACGCCGTACTTCGCACTGACTGAACATGACCGGGGACGCCTCACTTATGTGGCGAAAATCGATTTCGCTGGCGTCGAGCGGCGTCTGCCGGACGGCGTCCCGGTAGAAGTCGAATTCCCGTCCGCGAGCGGCACGGCGCCAAGATGACCGGCAACACGGCCATCCGAGCCAGAGGCTTGACGAAGAACTTCGGCAAACTGTGCGCCGTCAATAATCTGGACCTCGACGTCCCGCGTGCAGCGATATACGGGTTCCTGGGCCCCAATGGCTCCGGTAAGACCACCGCGATCCGCATGCTGTGCGGGCTGTTGACGCCCACCTCGGGTAGCGCATCCGTTCTCGGCTTCGCGGTGCCGGGCGACGCCATAGCGCTGCGGCCCAGGATCGGATATATGACCCAGAAGTTTTCGCTGTACGGCGACATGACCGTCAGGGAGAACCTCGCATTCATCGCCGACATCTATTCCTACGATCGCAGCGACAGAAACCGGCGCATCGACGAAATTCTGCGCGAATACGACTTTGTGGATCGCGCCAGGCAGCATGCGGGCACGCTGAGCGGCGGGCAGAAACAACGCCTCGCCCTAGCCTGTGCGGTGTTGCACAAGCCGGAGCTCTTGCTGCTGGATGAACCAACGAGTGCTGTCGATCCGCGCAACCGGCGCGACTTCTGGGCACGCTTGTTTCGCCTGGCGGATTCGGGCACGACCATTCTGGTTTCCACGCATTACATGGATGAAGCAGAACGCTGTCATCGCCTCGCCATTCTCGATCGAGGCGTGAAGGTGGCGGACGGCTCACCGCAGGAGCTGCAGGATTCCACGGGCATGAACATCATAGAGGTGCGCGCCGACAATCCGCAGCGCGCCGCGACGATACTCGAGAATTTGCCCGGCGTTATGAGCGTTACCCAGCTCGGTGTGCGTCTGCGGGTTCTCGTACCACAGGAAATTCCGGGCGCCCGGCAAACGATCGACGCGGAGCTGCGCAAACACGGCCTGACTGCCGCGGTCGCGGAAGTTTCCGCATCGCTCGAAGACGTATTTGTAGCCGTGACGCAGGCTCGCCCGGAGCGAGCAGCATGAATCGTCTCGCACGCCTGTTCGCCATCATGCGCAAGGAGCTGCTGCAGCTCGGCAGGGATCGTCTTACGTTCGGTATGATCGTCGGCATACCGAGTATCATGATTCTGTTGTTCGGCTATGCTATCAACAACGACGTTCGCGATCTCAAAGCCGCGGTCGCCGACCTGGCCGATACGCACCTGTCACGGCAGTTTGTTGCGCAGCTCGAGCAAACGCAGGTCCTCAACGTTCACTACTCCGTGTCGACACCGGAGCAGCTCGAGAAATTATTGCGCGCAGGCAAGATCTCTGTCGGTATCCATATTCCGCCCGATTTCGACCGGCGTTCCATCGATGCGAACCGGACGGCGGCCCACCTGCTGGTCGACGGGGCTGATCCGACGATTTTCGGCGTTGCCAACCAGCTGGCGAACTTTCCGCTGGGCTTCGATTCGACCGAAACGGGCAAACCGCCGGTCAGAAATCTCGAAATCCGACCGTTCTACAATCCGGAGCGGCGCACGGCCGTAAATGTCGTGCCGGGCCTCATTGGCGTGATCCTCACGCTGACCATGATTCTGTTTACCGCCGTCGCCATCGTGCGTGAACGCGAACACGGCAACCTGGAGCTGCTGATCAACACCCCCGTCAGTACCACCGAACTGATGATTGGCAAAGTCGTGCCCTACATCGCAATTGGCCTTGTGCAACTGGCACTCATCGTGATGTTCGGCAAGCTGCTGTTCGACGTTCCGGTGCGCGGCGGCTTGCTCGAGCTTTACGTTGGCGCTGCGGCGTTCATCGCTGCGAACCTCGCACTCGGGCTGCTCATATCGACGGTGGCCAGAACCCAGTTCCAGGCGATGCAGATGACTTTCTTCCTGCTGTTGCCATCGATTTTGCTGTCGGGCTTCGTGTTCCCGTTCGACGGCATGCCGCCGGCCGCACAGCTGCTGGGCGAGTTGCTACCCAACACGCACTTTATCCGCATCACCCGCGGCATCATGCTGCGCGACGCATCAATCGTCGACGTTGGCAACGAAATAGCCGTGCTGGCGGGATTCGCCGTAGTGGCGCTGACGCTTGCCATCCTGCGCTTCTCGCGGCGATTGGACTGATGGCTGGCGGGTTTTATTGTAACATCGCCCCATGATGAGCGAAAACGGGCACGAAGGAACCATCTACATCGTCGACGACGATCAGGCCATTCGTCACGCGATGGGCCTGCTGATGAAGTCGGTTGGCCTGACCTGCGAAATTTTCGAATCCGCCGATGAATTTCTCGCCGATCACACGAACGGCCGCTCCGGCTGCCTCGTACTCGATATACGCATGCCCGGCATGGGCGGGCTGGAGCTGCAGGACAAGCTTCGCGACCTGGATTGCACATTACCCATCATTTTCATCACCGGTCATGGGGACATTCCGATGGCGGTCGAGGCGATGCAAAAAGGCGCCTTCGACTTCATCCAGAAACCGTTCCGCGACCAGGAACTGCTGGATCGAATTCAGGACGCGCTCAAAACAGAGCGCGAGCAGCGCTCACGCCGCGAAAAATTATCGGTCGTGCGCGACAAGCTGAGCCGGCTCACCAAGCGCGAACACGAAGTGTTCGACCTGGTGGTCACGGGTAAACCGAACAAGATCATCGCCCACGAGCTTGGCGTATCGCAGCGAACCGTCGAAATTCACCGCGCCCGTGTCATGGAAAAGATGGAGGCTCGCTCGCTGGCGGACCTGGTGAGAATGCAGCTCACCGCCTGATTAGCGGCGGCCGCTCAATGGCTGTCCCAGCTGTACAGAACCCGTGAGAAGTCCTGCGCGCGCAGGTCTTCGCGGCGAATGTGAAAGCTGCCGACACCGGCATCTCCCCACAACACTTCGACGCCGTCGTCTGTCGTATAGCTGTCCAGCTGCAGCAGCAATAACCAGTCCTCGTCCGGAGCAAGCACGCGAGGGTCCTCCTGCGCGAAATCGGCGTAGCCGCCGACGCGCGCGACCGAATGCTGGCCGACGAAGTCTTCGTATTGCTCCCAGACGAGATCGCCAGCCTGGCCGAACTGCTCGAAGAAGTCGTAGGGGTCGCTGCCGAAGACTCGTTCGAAGCGGAAATCGGTCAACGTGACATAGCCGGTGTCCTCACCGAATTCCAGGCGCGCCTCCTGGTTGACCGGCAGGAAACCGATCGCGACCGGCGGCACGACGCCCTGCGGATCGCCGCTGTCGGCGTCCGGGTAATACAGCACCCGAAAATACTCACCGGCCTGCAGGTCGCGCAGGTACTCGTCCTCGTCGAAGTACTCATCGTCACCCATGCGCATGCCCCACACCTGGTCGCCAGTTTCGACAGGAGAGACGAAAAACTGCAGGACGCCCCTGGTCGGGAAGTCAGGAAGCATCGGCAGTTCCGCGAAATTGATTTGCGCCAGCAGCTGCAAAGGCTCGCCATTCAAATCCAGCGGATAGGATGCGCCGACCGGAAAATACGGCGTGCCGAGCAACTTGCTCTGCAGCAAGCCGGTTTCAGCCGCCGACGCCGTGCCACTGGCAAAACGCAACGCGCTATCCTCGAAGGCGGCCCGGAACTCGCTCATCTCGACAGGAAAAGTAGCCGGAACCGCCGGCTCGTCCTGCTCGACCTCGATCTCGACCAGGCTGTCGTCCTGCGCCTCTTTCTTGCTGCATGCGGTAACCAGACCGATACAGATCAATGCGGCAAACGTTACGCTGGCAGGAATGAGATTGCGGAGAATATGCATCTGTTAATGTCCGGGCGCCCCTGAGCAGGCAGGGCCATCGATGAATTCGCCGCAATGATATCGATTTGGGCACGGAATGCCACCGCTTGCGTTGAATTGCAGCTAGCGAAATAAGTACATTCCGTTAACTGCTAGGCAACAGACCCTATTGGCGCAGCGCGACGGCATAAATATGCTGAGACCGTTGAAAACTCTGACTATTCTTTCACTACGGGCAGAATCATGCACGATATCAAAAAGATACTTTGTGTCATCGACCCAACCACTGAAGCCCAGCCCGCAATGCAGCGGGCAGCGTGGCTGGCCAAAGCAACGAGCGCCGAACTGACCTTGCTGATTTGTTACTACAACGAATACCTCAGCGGAGAGCGCTTCTTTGATGCTCCATCGCTGGAAAAAGCACGCAAGGAGGTGATGACGCGCCAGGAAGACTATCTCGAGTCGGTTGCGGCGCCGTTGCGTAAAGACGGCCTGAGCGTGAAAACGGCTGCCGTGTGGGACCATCCACTGTACGAAGGCATCGTTCGTGTTGCCGACAAGCTCGGCGCGAATGTCGTCTTCAAGGATACCCACTATCACTCCGCAACGTCGCGTCTGTTCCTCACCAACACGGACTGGAACCTGATTCGTACCTGCGCGTCGCCGCTGTGGCTGGTCAAACCGCGCGACATGCAGGAGCATCCTGTTTTCATCGGCTCGATCGATCCGATGAACGACAACGACAAACCCGCGGCCCTGGACGATGAGATTCTCGAGATAAGCCGTTACCTGGCCGAACGAACCGGCGGAACCGTGCATGCGTTTCACGCCTTCGACCCGCGAATGGCAATCGCGACGGCAACCGCGAACGCCTACGTTCCCGTGTCGTTGCCATACGACGAGATCGAGGAACAGATGCGTGAGCAACACGGCAAGCGTTTCAACGAAATCACCAAGTTTCACAAGATCGACGACAAGAACGCGCACCTGGTCGCCGGCGCAACGTTCGAGGAACTGCCGGATCTGACGGACGAACTGAAGGCGGATGTCTGCGTGATGGGTGCCGTATCGCGAAACCCATGGAAGCGCCTGTTCATCGGCGCGACCGCGGAAAAAGTCATGGACCACCTGCCCTGCGATTTGCTGATCGTGAAGCCGGACTGGTTCAAGACACCGGTTCAGCTGTCGGAAAAAGCCGCATAAGACCCCCCTCGGAGCGGCCGAACCGACATGCGTTGACGGCAATGCCACGCCGGCATTGCCGTTTTTTTCCGCGCGTCCCCTGGCCGGTTAGAATCCGGCGGTCAGCTGCAGCCAGAGTTTGCTGACGTCGCTGAATGGCGGCTCGTCGGCGCTGAACAACGCCGCCTTCAGCAGCAGGCCGTATCGATCGCCCAGTTTGCGCGCGACGGACACATCCAGCTCCGAGCCCCAGCGGGCGCCGCCATCCTGCGCCCGGAAATCGTGATAGATCGCTGTCAGCTTCCATGCGGCGAACTGCCAGCCGAGCCGGGCATAGGTGTCATTGACTCCCGCATCCGGCGTGGCCAGGAATTGATCGGCCCAGCCCTGGAAGGCATGCAGCGTAGCGAGCGGGGTCCTGAACTGTTCGCCCGCGTTATTCTGGTTGCCGCCCAGCGACTCGAAGCCGATTGCGACGCTGACCGCCTTCGTGACGTCGTAGCCGAGGGATGCGTGCCAGTAGCTGGCCCGGTAGCTGAGCGGCGCGTTCGCGGCATCGGACTGCGTCGCGAACTCTGCCGTTACGGCAAGCTTTGAATCTCCTGCCGGCACATGGCCGCTGAGACGGGCACCCGCCGTGGCGGTCGAAAAGGCCGGCACGTCGTCGTTGTCGATGTAGTAAACGTAAGGCACGACCTTCCAGTCCGCGTTGATCGAGACGTTGCCGTGCAGCAGCTGCGCGTGGACACTGTTTTTACCTGCCGCGCTGCGCTCGCCAAAGATCCGGTTGACACGGCCAACATAGCTGTAAAAAACGCTGAACCGGTCCGCCTCATCGTACGTCAGGCTGATGCCATCGTAGGTCTGTTCGTTCTGGCGCCAGCCGACGCCGCCGACGAATCGCTGGTTGTCCAGCAGGATTCGCTGGCGGCCCAGGCGCAGCTGCAGCCGCTCGCTCGCCGCGTAATCGAGATAAAGCTGGTTGAGGTCTGCGCCCTTCGGGTCGGCAACGACCGGGTACTGCGTACGCCCGGGACTCGTGCCGGCGCCGGTGTTGAAATCGCGTACCAACAGGTGACCGATATAATCGAACTCGGCCAATCCGCTCCAGTTTTGCCAGGCACCGGTTTCGTAGTTTAGCCGTACGCGCAACGTAGACGCGTTCGCGTCATCGTCGGATGTGTCCTGCGAAACATGTTCGTATCGATAGCGGAACGCCAGCTGTGCGTTGCCACCCGTGATGGCATCAACAAGCGTGCTGCCGGCCGCGGGTTCCTGCGCAGCTGCCGACGCGGCCGCCGCCGTACAAAGTACGGTAGCGACGACGCGCGCCGATCGGGCTGTCATTGTGCTGCTCGCTCAGTAGATGTCATCTACGGTGTTTCGAATATTGAACTTCCCGGTCGGGGTCACGATCTCCGGGCCCTTGATCACGTGCTTCAGCGTACGTGTCCTGTCGTCGACCACGACGATCGCCGACTCCTGCTCGCTGCCACTCCACACCGAGAACCAGACTTCGTCGCCCGCGGCGTTGAACTCCGGCTGGACCACGCGTTTCGGCCCCTCGCCCAGTTCCGCCCAGTCCGCGATGGGCAGTGTCTCGAAGCCGGCTTCCAGGTTGCCGATGTCGAAAACCGCGATACTCTGACTGATCGATTCGTCCGGGTTGAGCGGGGCATCCACCCACAGGTTTCGTGATGTCGGATGCGACTTCACGAATAACGAGCCACCGCCCATGCCCTGCAGCGTGCGCACGACCTTCCACGCATGCTCCGGGTGACCCTGCGGATCGGTGCCGAGGAAAGTCACGTTGGCATTCCCCAGCGCGCTGGTCACCCACACTGGTCCGTAGGTCGGGTCATCGATGTTGGCGCCGCGCCCCGGATGCGGGATTTTCTCGACATCGATCAGTGCCGCCAGCTTGCGTTCGCGGGAGTCCACGACCGCGATCTTGTCCGACTGGTTGGCCGCCGTCAGGAAATAGCGCTTGCTGCGGTCCCAGCCACCGTCGTGCAGGAAGCGCGCCGCTTCAATATCCGTGACCGTCAGGTTGTCCACGTCGTTGTAATTGACCAGGAGGATATGACCGGTCTCCTTGACGTTGACGATGAACTCCGGATGCTCGTGCGATGCGACGATGGCGGCAACGCGCGGTTCCGGATGGTACTCCTGTGTGTCCACCGTCATGCCGCGGGTCGAGACGATCTTGATCGGCTCGAGCGTGTCGCCGTCCATCAGCACGTATTGCGGCGGCCAGTAGGCGCCGGCAATCGCCAGCTTGTCTTCAAAACCCTCGAACTTCGATGTCTCTACCGAGCGCGCTTCGAGGCCCACCTTGATTTCGGCCACGATAGCGGGCGGGTCCATCCACAGGTCGATCATGTCGACCTTGGCATCGCGGCCAATGGTGAATACGTAGCGCCCGGACGCTGACGGGCGCGAGATATGCACCGCGTATCCGGTCGGCAGAATGCTCACGACCTCCTTGGTATCGCCGTCGATGATTGCCACCTGGCCGGCATCGCGTAACGTAACCGAAAAGAAGTTCTGAATATTGCGGCTGTGCCGGGGTTCGGTCGGCCTGTCCTGCGGCGCCACCAGCAGCTTCCAGCTCGCGCGCATTTCCGGCATGCCGAACTCCGGCGGTGCCGGCGGTTCCTGCTGCAGGAAGCGCGCCATTGCATCTATTTGCTGGTCCGTCAGTTCACCGGAACTGCCCCAGTTCGGCATGCCGGCCGGCGACCCGTAGGTAATAAGCGCCTTGAGGTAGTCAGTACCCTTTTCCTTCGTTACATCCGGTGTCAACGGCTTCCCGGTTGCCCCCTTGCGCAGCACGCCGTGGCATCCGGCGCAGCGCTCGAAGTACACCTGTGTCGCCATCTGGTACTCGTCTTCGCTGAGCTGCGGACCCTCGGCACTCAGCATCTGCCGGGTGTCTTCCGGTGATATCGCAGACGCCGTTCCCTGGTAGCGCAGCTCACCTTCCGTTGCACCGGTGTGCCGCTCGCCGGCCGCCCGGTCGGACTGGCCCAGCTTTACTCGCAGCGCCGCGACTTCATCGACGCTGACCGCGGAACCCTTGTTGCCCCAGGATGAGAATACGTAGGTGATTACATCCGCGAGTTGCTGATCGGTCAGGTATCCCATGCTCGGCATGACGCTGTTGTATTCGACACCGTTCACGACGATCGGCCCCGACAGGCCGAACAACGCAGCCGACAGCACCGTCTCGCGGTCGCCTTCCAGGAAATCCGAGCCGGCAAGCGGCGGAAACGCCCCGGCCAGCCCCTGCCCGTTGGCCTGGTGGCATGCTGCGCAGTTTTGCAGGTAAACGGCCTCGCCGCGCCCGAGTACGGCACTCATCGCACCCTGCGCGGTCTCGGCCCCGTGCACCGCCGTGTCTGCCGCTGACTGCGGCGACTGCTCGTCGGCGCAGGCAAAAAGGGGCAACACGAACAGTAGCCCGAGAATCGTCTTGACGGCATGGGTAATCAAACGTGTCATGTCAGTAACTCCGGTCGTGTCAGCGATGTCGTTCATTGCCAACTCATGTTTATGCTTAAAGAGGCACTGCGCCCGGCACGGGCGAGATGCGGAATGAGCGGGTCATCCGGCGACAGTCCCCGCACATCTGCCCAATGCCAGTAGGCCTTGTCCGCGAGGTTGAGTAGTCCGAATCGAAGCGCCGCGTTCCGGCCGATGCTCTGCGCGAAGTACAGGTCTACGACGGCATGGCCCGGTGGCTTGAACAGCACGCCCGCGGACTCATCACGATCGTCCCAGGCTTCCGTCAACGTCGCCTGCAGTCGCAGCTGTCGTTTGCCATCGGGCGCGCGCCACAGCAGGGCGGCGACCGCCTGGCCGGGCCCGACCGAGTTGAGGGCTTGCCCATTGTCGCGATTCTCACCGCTGGCGCGGTACACGGCGGCGTCCAGCGAAAAGTTCCGCAGCGCGCCGTCAAGATCGATGCCAAAGCTGGCCTCGAAGCCATCGATCACCGCTTCGCTGAGATTTTGCGCCTGAAAGAGTGTGCGGCCGCTAGCCGGGTCCGTTCCGAGCCGCACCCTGGACTCGATAAAATCTGCGTAACGCGTACGGAAAAGCGTCGCAGAAGCGCGCCACCGTTCGCCTGTCCAGCGCAAACCGACGTCGATTCCATCGGACCGCTCCGAACCGAGGTCGGGATTCGGGATCGCGCGATAATTGAACACCGGAATCTCGAGACCGATGTTCGCATCTTCGTAGGGTGGCGCACGGAATCCGTGCGCATACTGTACGAACATCTCCGCCGCGTCGGTAATCCGGTAGACGATGCCGAGCTTTGGCGATACGTCGGCATCGGTCAGAGCAACGGGCTCGGCGAACGGATAGTCCTCCCGGTACATCGCGTCCGACTGTGGCGTCAGCTCATAGCGGTCGGCACGCACGGCCGCGATGACGGTCCAGTCGCCAAGATCGACAACGTCTTCGACATACGCCCCCCACTCACGCGACAGGCTGATCGGAAAGTCGCGCAGCGGAAACACCTCACCGAGCAAGGTCTTGCTGCTTGCACCGGTGGCCAGGTCCGTTTCGAGCCCGTCTCGAAACTCGACCGTCTCCCGTTGCCGGTACTCGATACCGAAGCCGAGCCGCTGCTCGATTCCCGCCGTCTGCAGTTTCTTTTGCAGGTTCAGCTCGGCCCCGCGGATTTCCTGCTCGAAGCTGAACTCGCGATCGATGGACACCGGACGCCGCGCCAGGCCGCGTTCGTCCAGCGTGTATTGCTCCACGTCCGCGGTTTCCCAGTAGGCTCTGACCACGCCGTTGTCCAGCCATGACTCGTCACCGCCGAAGGCATAGGAGACATTGACCAGGTCGAAGTCGAAGCGATCGTCGCCACGAAGTGCCGTCGTCGACCGGTAGCGGCCGCTCCCGAGCATCGATCGCAGATCGGTGGCAACGCTGGACGCCTGATGGATCAGCCCCACACGCAGCGTATTCCCCAGCGGGTCATCGACGACGTACTTGGCAAGAATCGAACGGGTCTCGAAGTTGCGCAGGTCGATCTCGTCCGCCACGGCCGCCGAGTCCGCCTGCTGTCCGTCTCCGTAGCTGCCGCCGAGCAGAAATCCGTTGCCGGGCCGGCCGAATGCCAGCATGCCCGTGCCTGTCACACTCTGATCGCTGCCCCGCCAGGTCGCGAGAACGTTGCTGGCGAATGCATCGTCTGTCAGCAGGTCGGACGGATCGGGCGTGCGTGCCGCAATGACGCCGCCAATCGCCGAACTCCCGTAGAGTGCGGAACCGGGTCCGTGCAATACCTCCACGCGCTGGATGAGACCGGTGCCTACAAAGTCGCGCGTCGCATTGGAGAAACTGCCGACATCGAACTGGTCGTTGAGCGGAACGCCGTCGACCAGCAAACCCACACGGTTTCCGCCGATTCCCCGGATGCTAAACCCTTCCGTGCCAAATCGGGTACCGCCGGACTCATTGTCGATGCCGGGCGCGTACTGAAACAGCTCCGCAGCGGTCGTCACCAGCATGTCGTCGATTTCGGCTCTCGAAATAACCGTGACGTTGGCTGCAATGTCGCGCACGGAACGCTCGTCCTTGTGGGCGACCACGACGATTTCGTCCATTCGCCTGTCCCCGCCGATTGCATGGTCGACGGCGCTTTGTGCTGCGAGACCCTGCGATGACAAAAAACCCGGGAAACAGACCGCCAGGACAAAAGCCAGACGGTGCGAATGACTTCCGGTCATTGTTGTCCTTTTTGTTGACGCCGTGCGGCGAGGGAATTCAACTCGCACATTGCCAAATGCCGTCGCGCAAACAATAGGTAGGATCACCTACCGTGTTGTTGGGGACACGTATCGATATAAGGCGTAACTGCGGAAGCTGTCAGGTAGACGTTCGGCGCTACTCGACGGGAACCTCGCCGCTTTCCACGGCGACCGTCGCCATTTGCAGCAGCTGATCCGTATTGACCGGCTTCGAGAGAACAATGCAGTTATGCAGCGCCCTGGCATCGTCAATGATTTTCGATGTATCTCCGCTGACAATGAATGCCGGGATCGTCGTGTCGTAACGCTCGCGTATAGCGGATATCGCCTGTACGCCGGTCGAGCCGTCAAGCAGGTGGTAATCGGAGATAATCAGGTCCGGTACCCGATCCATGTGGTTGACGACGGCATTCGCTTCGGGCGCTGACGCTGCGATCGCTACGTTGTAGCCCTCGGCCTCAAGCAGTAGCTCCCATGCCGTCGCCACTGCCGTATCGTCTTCGATAAGAATGATAAATCCCGAAGCATCCGCCCTGTTGGTGACATGGACCGGGGCAGGCGCGGTGTCGTCCTGCTCGCGCGGCGAACGCGCCAGGGGCACACAGACGGAAAAACAGGAGCCACTGCCGGGCGTGCTGGTCACCTTCACTTCATGACCGAGCAGGTCGGCCAGGCGCCGCACGATCGCCAGCCCCAGGCCGAAGCCCTCCTTGTTCGTGCCGGCCGACTTGATCTGGTGAAACTCCTTGAAAATGTTTTCGATCTGATCCGCTTCGATGCCGATACCCGAATCGGACACGTTGATCCACAATTCGTCGCCGCATTCCTCGCAGGTCAGCTTCACATCGCCTTGCTGGGTATAGCGTATGGCGTTGGAAACGAAATTCTGGATGATTTCCGAAAGCAGGTTCGGGTCGCTGCGGACGAAGGCGCCGCAGCCCCCGGCTTCAAACAGCAGGTTTTTCTGCCCTGCCTGGCGCGCAAATTCCGCCGACAGACGGTCAACCAGGCGTTTTATCGGAAATTCCTCGATCTGCGGCTCGATAGTGCCGGAGTCCAGGCGGCTGATATCCAGCAGCGAGTTCAACAGGTTGGTCATCGCATCCAATGACTGCTGCTGGCTCAAGACCATCTCCTGAGCGACGGGATTCTTGACCGTCCGGCGCAATGCGCCGTTGATCAGGCTCAGTGCCTGAACCGGTTGCCGGAGGTCGTGGCTTGCTGCCGCAAGAAATGCCGTGTTGGCCTTGTTGGCACGCTCTGCGGACTGGCGCGCCGAAATCAGCTCGCTCTCCATCTGTTTGCGTTCCGTTACATCCCGAATGACGCTGGAGACAAGCTGCCCGTCCACGGAGCGCACCGGGCTCAGGCTGATCTCGACCGGGAACTCGGAGCCGTCGCTGCGCAGCCCGGCAAGCTCCAGGCCGTTGCCCATCGGGCGCACCGACGGGCTTGCCTCGAAATCGCGGCGATGCTGCTCGTGCCCCGTACGGTGTCGCTGCGGAATGAGCTGCTCCACCTGCATGCCGAACAGCTCCTGACGCGAGTAGCCAAACAAGCGTTCAGCCTGGCCGTTGGAAATCACGATGCGCCCGCTATGATCGATGATGATCATGGCATCCGGCGCCGACTCGAGCAGATTCTGGAAATACGCCTCGGAGGTCTCTACCGCACCGAGGTCCCGAACGATGCTGCACACGTAGGTTTTGTCGCCACTTGCCACGGGGGTGAGGGCTATTTCCGCATCGAACTCGCGGCCGTCCTTGCGCAGCGCCTGCAGGCTCAGGCCTGACACGAGCGGACGGCTGTGCGGCTGTCCGTGATAATCACCGCGTTCATGCCGGTGGAGCTCACGCAGTTTGTCCGGCACGAGTACTTCCACCTTCTCTCCGAGCAGCTCGTCGCGTTGATAGCCGAACAGTTCGACCGCCCGATCGTTCACGTAGACGATGTTGCCCGCCTCATCGACAAGAATGACCGCGTCCGCCGAGGCACCGACAATCGCAAGCGCCGCTTCGCTGGAAAGGTCAATGTCAGCGGACATGTTGCTCTCGCTTCCGGTCCCCGCTGTTCGCAAACCAGCGGATCAGGTTGCGCACAGACCGTCTCAGGCAGGTAATCAGAGTGACTTCGACGGGCAGCTGCATGTTCAGCCGGCGCTCGATCATCGCGGGCGCGAAGGTCAGGAAAAGAATGAGCAGGCCGGCGAGACCAATGCGGAGTTGTCCGCGCAGCAGCGCGCTGACGGCGGCGATCGCTATCGCCAGCTGCAGCGCCAGCGCGAAGGAGAATTCCACCCGCTCGACCCAGTCGTCGGTCCGTGAAGCAGGCGCCGGTCGCCGCGGGTACGCTCCGGGTCTCGGATATATCTCCATAGACGAATATTACGCGCGGGCGCCGGACGGGCCATAGGTAAATTTACGGACCGACAACGCACGCTCGCTTACGGCGAGACGTACTGGTAGAACATACGCGCGGCAGCGGCCAGCAGGAATGCACCGAATGCAAGCCGCAGGGCTTTCTGCGACAGCCCGTGCGCAAGCCGCGCCCCGAGTGGCGCCGCCATTACCGTCATGGGGGCGACCAGGGCGAACCCCACCAGGCTGATGTAGCCGATCGAATACGGCGGCAGGCGCGCGTCGCCAAATCCCAGATAGACATAGGAAAGCGTGCCCGGAAGGCTGATGACGAGCCCGAACAGTGCCGCAGTGCCGACGGCGCGATGTATCGGCAGGCCGAACATGGTCATGACCATTACTGAAATGGTACCGCCCCCGATGCCCAGCATGCTGGAGAGCACGCCGATCGCAAACGGGATTGCAAGAACCGCTGCATTCCGCGGCACTGCCGTCGTCACTGCCTTGTTACCGTCCTGGAATATCAGCTTGAGCGCAACGGCAAACGCGAATACGGCAAACACGCCTGACAGTACCCGGCCATGCACCGAGTCGGCAACGAAAGTGCCGGCAATCGAGCCCACCAGCACCAGAAAAGCCCAGCGCTTCACCAGTTCGAAATCGACTGCGCCGTGCGCGTGATGGGCACGTGTCGACGACACAGACGTCGGGATGATTATCGCGAGCGACGTCGCAACCGCGATGTGCATGCGGATCGCCGCATCGACGCCAAAGAACGCGAGCGCCAGCTCCATGATCGGCACCACGACAACGCCACCGCCGATGCCGAACAGGCCCGCCAGAAGCCCTGCAACGCCGCCGGCAGCCAGCATTGCGAGCGCCAACAGCAGAAGCTCGTTCATCGGCTGCGGCCCGGTCTCAGCCGTTCAGGATTGTGCCGTGGTGTTGCAGGTGGTCGTCCATGAAGCTTGCGATGAAATAATAACCGTGGTCATAGCCAGCATGGCGGCGCAATTCGAGTGGCACATTGCGGGCCGCACAGGCTTCTTCGAGCAAATGCGGGTGCAGCTCCTGCTCCAGAAACTGGTCTGCCAGTCCCTGGTCAACGAGAATCGTGTTTTGCGGCCGGCTCGTCGCCGGATTCCGCACAAGCTCCGTCGCATCGTAAGCGCTCCAGGCCGCGCGATCGTCGCCAAGGTAATTACCCAGCGCTTTCTGGCCCCACGGGCAATTCACCGGGCTGCAGATTGGCGCAAATGCCGAAATCGATCGATACCTGTCGGTATTCCTCAGGCCGATCGTCAGCGCGCCGTGACCGCCCATGGAGTGGCCGAAAATCCCCTGGCGCGATGCATCGGCGGGGAAACTCTCCACTACCTGCGCGGCAAGCTCACGCGTAACGTAGTCGTACATGCGATAGTTGCGGCTCCACGGCGACTGCGTCGCGTTCAGATAAAAGCCGGCACCCAGACCGAAGTCATAGGCGCCCTCGGGATCGTCGGGCACGCCCTCGCCGCGCGGGCTCGTATCCGGCGCAACAAGGATCAGGCGAAGTTCCGCCGCCTTGCGTTGCGCGCCCGCCTTGATCATGAAGGTTTCTTCGGTGCAGGTCAGGCCTGCGAGGTAGGTCACGACCGGCAATTTTTCAGCGGGCGCACATGCGGGCACGAATGCCGCGAACTGCATGGCGCAGTTGTTGCTCGCCGAGGCGTGTCGATAATACCCGACCGTTCCGCCGAACGCCTTGTGCTCACCGAGCGTCGTCAAGGTCATGTCGAGCTAGGGTTTCTGCATTACGAGCGTTGCGTTGGTCCCGCCGAAACCGAAACTGTTCGACATTGCGGTGCGTATTCCGGCATTGTCGATACGCTCAGTGACCAGCGGCAGGCCGTCCGTTGCCGGATCGCGGTTTACGACGTTTATCGATGGCGCGATAAAGTCGTTTTGCAGCATCAGCAGGCAATGAATTGCCTCCTGCACGCCCGTCGCGCCGAGAGAGTGCCCGCACAGCGATTTGCTCGAACCGAATCGGGGGATGTCGTCGCCAAATACCTCGCGCATTGCCTGCACCTCTGCGACATCTCCCACCGGCGTGCTCGTGCCGTGCGTATTGATGTAGTCGATCGGGCCGTCGACCGTAGCGCGAGCCAGGTTCATGCAACGCACCGCCCCTTCCCCGGATGGGGCGACCATGTCGTAGCCGTCCGAGGTTGCACCGTAGCCGGCAATTTCCGCGTAAATCGTTGCACCGCGCGCTTTGGCACGCTCCATTTCTTCCACCACAACCATGCCGGATCCTGCGGCGATGACAAAGCCGTCACGCGTTTCGTCGTATGGCCGCGATGCGGTTTCCGGCGTGTCGTTATACTTGGTCGACAGCGCTCCCATGGCATCAAAGAGGCTCGCGAGCGTCCAGTGCTCTTCCTCGCCGCCGCCGGCAAACACCACATCCTGCTTGTCGAGCTGGATCTGTTCGACAGCGGCACCAATGCAATGCGCGCTGGTAGCGCAGGCAGACGTTATCGACAGGTTGACACCCTTGATTTTGAACGGCGTCGCGAGGCACGCCGACACCGTGCTGCCCATGGTGCGCGGTACCATGTATGGTCCGATTCGTTTCACGCCACGCGCGCGCAAGGTGTCCGCGCTGCTGACGATATTGGCACTGGATGCTCCGCCGGAAGCGGCGATGAGCCCTGTGCGCGGATGCGAGACATCGCTCTCGCCGAGATGGGCATCTTCGATCGCCTGTTGCATGGCGATGTAGGCATACGCAGCGGCATCGCCCATGAAGCGCCGCACCTTGCGGTCGATCCGTTCCGCGATATCGATGTCGACGCTGCCCGAGATGTGACTGCGCATACCCATTTCTTTATACGATTCTTCAAAGCGAATTCCGGACCGCCCATGCCGCAGGGAGTCCAGCACCTCGGACTTCGAGTTTCCGAGGCAGGACACCACACCAAGACCGGTTATAACTGCTCGCCGCATTGCAATGCCTTTGTCGAGTATTCCTAAAAATCGTCAGTCGACGTGAACAGACCAACCCGCAGGTCTTCCGCGGTATAGATGTCCCGCCCGTCGACGGCGACATTGCCGTCGGCGATCGCCAGCACGAGTTTGCGTGTGATCATTCTTTTGACCTGCAGGTTGAATGTCACGCGCTTGGCACTCGGCAGTACCTGACCGAAAAACTTCACTTTGCCAACCCCCAGGGCACGACCGCGACCGAGGTGCCCGGACCAGACCAGGAAAAAGCCGATCAGCTGCCACAGCGCATCGAGACCCAGGCAGCCGGGCATGACGGGGTCGTCGACGAAATGACAGCCGAAAAACCACATGTCCGGGTGGATATCGAGCTCGGCGGCAATCTCGCCCTTGCCGTGCGCACCGCCGACGTTAGTGATCAGGCTGATCCGGTCGGTCATCAGCATGTCCGGCAATGGCAGCCGCGCGCTGTCCTTGTCGAACAGCTCGCCGCGCCCGCAGGCGAGGAGCTCTTCCCGGTCATACGAGGTTTTTCGGCCAGGCGGCAGTAGTTCCAGCCCGGCCAGTTGTTCAGCGTTGGCCATTTGCGCTCCCGCGCGTCGTTCGGGTCGGGCGCTTTCTGTCGAACCGCGCCCGCTGACTGAGTGCCATTATGTTACCGGACTCGGAGCAGGTGCGCAGGGGAAAAGCGCCTGCATGCCGCGCCGCAACACGGCTGCAGGCGGAAATCAGTCGCGGAACGGCAGCGCCGTGTCGACCTTGATCTCCTTCAATACGATGTTGGAACGTACCTGCGACACGCCCGGCAGGCGAAAAATGAAGTCGTCGAGAAAACGATTGTAAGCGTCGATGTCCTCGACAACGACGCGCAGGTGGAAATCCGCCTCGCCGCTGGTCGCGAAACACTCGAGCACTTCCGGATGCCGCGCGACCTCGCGCACGAAGGTATCGACGTTTTGCTGTTCGTGGCGAGCCAGTGACACGAGGGTCATGGACGACAGCGCAAAGCCGGCTTTTTTCGGGTTGACCAGCACGGCGTAGCGATCAATAACGCCGGTCTCCTCCAGCGCCCGGACCCGCCGCCAGCAGGCCGAGGCGGACATCCCTACCCGTTCGGCGAGTTGCTGTGTCGTCAGGCGGCTGTCGTGCTGCAGGGCGCGCAGGATCTGGCGGTCCTTGTCGTTGAGCATGCTGATTCCCGTTTTCGCTGAATTCGCAAAATTTTATCAAAAACTTCGCCAATTCGGTGGATTATGCCAATATAACTGCTTTTATTGGTTAATTCTGGTCACCTTATTCGCCGAAAACCTGCCAACATACCGGGCTGGCGTGACCCAGCATCCACAAGGACAGGCGATGGCCGCAACCGCAGAACACGCGCTGAGCAATCTCGATACCTACGAGCTCGACGATCGTTATCGGCGCGAGAGCGGCCGTGTGTTTCTCACCGGCACGCAGGCGCTCGTGCGCCTCCCGCTGATGCAGCGCGCCGTCGACCGGCAGGCCGGGCTCAACACCGCCGGATTCATCAGCGGCTACCGGGGATCGCCGCTGGGTGCATACGACCTCGAACTCTGGCGCGCAAAAGCATTTCTGAAAGAAGCCAGGGTTGAATTTCTCCCGGCCGTGAACGAGGACCTTGCGGCGACCGCGATGCTGGGTTCGCAGCAGGTCGAGGGCGATCCGCAGGGTAACGTGGACGGCGTTTTCGGCATCTGGTACGGCAAGGGACCCGGGGTCGATCGCGCCGGCGATGCGCTGAAGCACGGCAACGCTTACGGCAGCTCGCCGCACGGCGGAGTCCTGGTCGTCGCCGGTGACGACCACGGCTGCGTTTCGTCGTCCATGCCACACCAGTCCGACGTCGCGTTCCTTACCTGGATGATGCCGCACCTGAACCCGGCCAGCGTCGCGGAGTACCTGCAGTTCGGGCTGTACGGCATTGCGCTGTCGCGCTTCTCCGGAATGTGGGTCGGCTTCAAGGCGATCTCCGAAACCGTGGAGTCGGCCATGTCCGTGGAATTGCCACCGCCCCCGGATTTTGCGGTACCGACCGATTTCGTGCCTCCCGCCGACGGGCTGCACATCCGCTGGCCCGACTACCCTGGGCCACAAATCGAGGAACGCATGGAAGCGAAAAAGGCGGCGACGATGGCTTTTGCGGAAGCCAATCCGATCGATCGTCGCATCTTCGACACGCCCGATGCGCGCTACGGCATAGTTACTACGGGCAAGGCTCACCTCGACCTGATGGAAGCGCTCCGACTCCTGGGCATCGATCGACGGGAAGCGCGGCGCATCGGTATCGACATCTACAAAGTGGGCATGGTGTGGCCGCTCGCACACGATTCGGCGCTCGACTTCGTCCGCGACAAGCACGAGGTACTCGTGATCGAAGAGAAACGCGGCCTGATCGAGAGCCAGTTCAAGGAGTACTTTTACGATTACCCGGGGCGCAAGCCGAAGCGCATGGTCGGCAAGGAAGACCAGCACTTCAAGCCGCTCGTACCCTGGACCGGCGAACTGTCACCGCTCCAGCTTGCCGGCATTCTCGCCAATCGCCTGGATGCAGAATTCCCGGGCCTTGGACTATCGGAGCGCGCCGCCAGGCTGCGCAGCGAAGACGCGCCCGTCATCGAGATCGCGGGCGCTGCACGCACACCGTACTTCTGCTCGGGTTGCCCGCATAATACGTCGACACGCGTACCCGAAGGATCGGAGGCGCTGGCGGGTATCGGCTGCCACTTCATGGCGAACTGGATGGACCGCGACACGGGTGGCCTTATCCAGATGGGTGGCGAAGGCGTCAACTGGATCACACGGGCGCGCTTCAACGGCAACCGCCACGTGTTTCAGAACCTTGGCGACGGAACGTTCTACCATTCGGGCTCACTGGCTATCCGCCAGGCCATCGCCGCCGGGACCAACATCACCTACAAAATCCTGTTTAACGACGCCGTCGCAATGACCGGAGGCCAGCCGGTGGACGGTCCTATTTCCGTTCAGGCAGTTGCACATTCGCTGCGCGCCGAAGGGGTCGAGCGAATTGCGCTGGTGTCGGACGAGCCGCAACTCTTTGCAGCGGCGGATTTTCCGGACGGCACCACCATTTCACATCGCCGGGAAATGGATGCCATCCAGCGCGAGCTGCGTGAAATTACCGGCGTATCGATACTCATCTACGCGCAAACCTGCGCGACGGAGAAGCGGCGGCGGCGCAAGCGGGGCCTGCTCGAAGATCCGCAGAAATTCGCCGTCATCAACGACCTTGTCTGCGAGGGTTGCGGCGATTGTTCCGTGGAGTCCAATTGCCTGTCGGTCGTGCCGAAGGAAACTCACTTCGGTCGCAAACGCCAGATCGACCAGGACAATTGCAACAAGGACTTCTCGTGTTTGAACGGCTTTTGCCCGAGTTTCGTCACCGTCGAGGGCGGAACCCGCAAACGCGCGGCAGCAGCACTGAGCTTTCCGGCTGACAGGTTGCAGGCCGTGGCGATACCGCAACTTGCGACGCTGCGCGAGGGCTACGATTTACTCGTGACGGGCGTCGGTGGCACTGGCGTCATCACGGTGGGCCAGCTTATTACGATGGCCGCGCACCTGGAAGGCAAAGGTGCGAGTGTTCTCGACTTCATGGGGTTCGCGCAAAAATTCGGACCCGTGTTGAGTTATATACGGATCGCCGACAGTCCCGACGCCATCAACCAGGTTCGCATCGAAGACCAGCAGGCTGACGCGTTGATTGGCTGCGACCTGGTCGTCAGCTCGTCGGAAAAAGCGTCTCGCACTTTTCGCAGGGGGCACACGAAGGCGGTAGTGAACACCACCGAGATGTCCACGGCGGATTTCGTAAGGCACCGTGACGCCAACCTGCATGCCGGCCAGCGCCTGGCCGCCATCGAGACGGTTGTCGGGGCGGACAACCTGTCGCGCGTCGCTGCCAACCAGCTTGCCGGCAAACTGCTCGGCAAGACGATCTATGCCAACGTATTGATGCTCGGCTACGCCTGGCAAAAAGGTCTCGTGCCGGTATCACAGGAGGCGCTGCTGCGGGCCGTCGAACTCAACGGCGTCGACATCGAGCGCAACAAGCAGGCGTTCGGCTGGGGGCGGCTTGCCGCGGACGACCTGTCGTTCGTACTCGATCGACTGCAGCAGCCGGACCTGCTGCGCCCGGTAAAAGAGACGCTGGATGCCGCCATCCGCCGGCGCGTCGATTTTCTCAGGGAGTACCAGGACCAGGCACTCGCGGACCGATTCAGCGAGCTCGTTGCGCGCGTGCGCGGCGCCGAGCAGGCATTGGGCACGTCGGCGTCGCTGCCACTGACCGACGCGGTGGTCAAAGCATATTTCAAGACGCTCGCGTACAAGGACGAATACGAAGTCGCACGCCTGCATACCGGGTCCGGATTCATCGATCAGTTGCGCGAAGAGTACGGCCAGGATGCGAAAATCCGCTTCCACCTCGCGCCGCCGCTAATGCCGTCAGGGCGCGACGCCCGTGGGAGGCCGTTCAAGCGCGAGTTCGGGGCGTGGATGATTCCGTTGTTTCGCCTGCTGGCGCGCGGCAAGCGGCTGCGCGGCACGGCGTTCGATGTGTTCGGCAAAACCGCGGAAAGACGCATGGAGCGTGCTCTGATCGGCGAATTCGAGGCTACCGTCGCGACACTGCTGTCCGACCTGAGCGCTGCGAACCATTCGCAGGCCGCAGAGATCGTAAAACTCTATCTCGATATTCGCGGCTACGGCCCGGTGAAGGAACAGTCGGCCCAGGAAGTGCGCAACAGGATCCAGACACAGCTTGGCCAGTTCTCCGCTATCACCGGCAAAGCCGCGTAAACGCTGCCCGGCGCAGCGGCAATTCCACTGCGGTGCACGCCAAAGCGTGCGATGATTACCCGGTGCGCGACCGCGAACGAACATCCAGGATAGAGATCGCCTTCAGCGAGCGGCCGGATGACGGCGAAACGCAGGCAGTAGCCGACGGCGTTTACTGGTTGCGCATGCCACTACCGTTCATGCTCAGCCATATCAACCTGTGGCTGCTCGAAGAGCCACGCTGCTGGACGCTGGTCGATACCGGCGTGCACTACCCGGTCGCGGAAGAAGTCTGGGAAAAGACCTTCAGCGGCGTCATGAATAACAAACCGGCTGGCCGCGTCATTGTGACGCACCTGCATCCCGACCATGTCGGTTGTGCCGGCTGGCTCACACGTCGCTTCGACGTCGAATTGTGGATGAGCCGTGCCGAATACCTGCTGGCGCGCGTGCTGGTCGCCGATACCGGAAAACCGGCTCCGGAGGCCGGTGTCCGTTTCTACAGGGCCGCCGGTTTCTCTCAGGAATCCATTGATAATTACAAGAAGCTGTTCGGCATGTTCGGCAAAGGTGTATCGGAAATCCCCGAGTCCTACCGGCGCCTTTACGACGGTGATTGCTTCGACGTCGGCGGATCGACCTGGGAAGTCATCGAGGGGCGCGGCCACTCGCCGGAACACGCCTGCCTGCTGAATGCGGAAAAGAACCTGTTGATCTCGGGCGACCAGTTGCTACCGACGATTTCATCGAATGTCAGTGTGCATCCGACCGAGCCGGCGGCGAACCCGTTGCGTGACTGGATCGAGTCTTTGCAACGTTTGCAGGAGCGTGTGCCCGGCGACGTTCTCGTGCTGCCGGCGCACGGCCGGCCGTTTTTCGGCGCGCACCAGCGAGCCGCCGCGCTGATCGACGAACACAACGAGGGGCTGGATGCACTGCTCGAGCTGTGCCGGGAACCGAAACGCGCCGTGGACGTATTTGGCGCATTGTTCCGCTCCGAGGTGACCGAACGCATCCTTATCATGGCGACAGGCGAGGCGATCGCGCATCTCAACTACTTGCTGGCGGAAAACTGCCTGTCGGTGACCACCGACGACGATGGCGTCAACTGGTATCAGCGCAGCGCCTGAGCCGCCCGGATGACGCGAGAATCACGGATCGTACGCTTGCTGCCCGCACTGCTGCTGGCCATCGCGGTTGCCGGCTGCACACAGAACGACCCTCCGGCGGCGAGCGAGCGCGGTCAGCTGCGTGTTGCGGCCGTCGCCATGCCCGATCGTCACGGTGCCGCGGTAAGCGAGGCCGTAATTCGGTCCGGGGGCAACGCCGTCGATGCTGCAATTGCCGCGGGATTTGCGCTCGCGGTTACTTTCCCCGAGGCCGGAAACATCGGCGGGGGTGGATTCATGCTGATCCGCATGGACGGCGAGTCCTCCTTCCTCGACTATCGCGAAACCGCGCCGCTCGCCGCGCATCGCGATATGTTTCTCGACGCGGACGGCGAGGTGATCGAAAACGCCAGCCTCATCGGCCACCGCGCGGCCGGTGTTCCCGGCACGGTCGCGGGATTCTGGGCAGCGCACCAGCGATTCGGCACGAAGCCGTGGCGGGAACTTGTCGCGCCGGCCGTTGCACTTGCGGAACACGGCTTCATCGCACCGCAGAGCCTGGTCGACCACGTCCAGTCCTTGCGCGACTGGTTCGGCGACAGCACCAACTTTTTCGAGTATTTCGGATCGATGCGGGCCGGCGATGTCTTTCGCCAGCCGCAACTCGCGCAGACCTTGCGCCGCATCGCGGAAACCGGGCCGCAGGACTTTTACCACGGCGAAACGGCGCGTTTGCTGGTGCGCCAGATGCAAAGCGGCGAAGGACTGATCGGGGACGAGGACCTGCAGCGTTACGCAGCCGTGTGGCGCGAACCGCTCAGCGCTTTGTGGCGTGGTTACGAAATCGTGTCCGCGCCGCCGCCGAGCTCCGGTGGCTTCGCTGTCATTCAGCTGCTGAAAACGAAAGACTATCTCCATCATTTCTTCGATGGCGTGCCGCACAACTCGGCACAGTATGTGCACCTCGTGGCGGAGATGGAGAAACGCGTGTTCGCCGACCGCGCCGAATACCTGGGCGACCCGGATTACGTCGACGTCCCGATACGGCAATTGCTGGCCGAGGAGTACATCCAGCGCCGGGCGCGCGAGGTTGACCCACAGCGAATTTCGAGCGTGGACGGCGTTGCCCCCGGGCTGGAATCGCACGATACGACTCACTATTCCATCCTCGACGGCATGGGTAACGCGGTGTCGAATACCTATACGATCAACTGGGATTTCGGCAGTGGCGTTGTCGTGCAGGGCGCCGGCTTTCTGCTGAACAACGAGATGGATGACTTCAGCGTGAAACCCGGTGTGCCTAACGTGTACGGCGTCGTGGGAAATACGGCCAACGAGATTCAGCCGGGCAAAAGGATGCTTTCGTCGATGTCACCGACGATTCTGCTCGAGGACGAGCAGGTCAAAATGGTCATCGGCACACCGGGCGGGTCGACGATTTTCACCTCGGTTTTCCAGGCCATCGTCAATATCGAGGATTTCGGCATGTCACCCGCTGACGCGGTCGACGCGGGCCGCTTCCATCACCAGTTGTTGCCCGCAGATCTCGTGACCTACAGCCCCAGCCGGCCGCTCCCGGGCAGCGTGATGTCCGCGCTCGGAGAGCGCGGTTACCGGCTGGAGCCCCATTCCTGGGAGTTCGGCAATGTGCAGATCGTTCTGCGTGACGGTGATCGCGTACTGGCGGCATCGGACCCGCGCGGTCGCGGCGATTCCAGGGTGTTCGAGTACAGCCCCGGAATCAGGGATTGAAGCCCACCGCATCTCCGACGTAAATCGTCAGCACCAGGAAAACCGCTGCCAGCGCGAACAGCTTGAGCAATAGCGGACCGATAAAGCGCACCCAGGCACCGTACGGGATCTTGCCGAGCGCGAGCGCACCCATCACCAGCGCACTGGTCGGTACGATCATGTTGGTGAACCCGTCGCCGAACTGGAACGCGAGCACGGCCGTCTGTTGCGGCACATCCGTCAAGGTGGCCAATGGAGACATGATCGGCATCGTCACGAATGCCTGGCCGCTACCCGACGGTATGAAGAAATTCGTAACGGTTTGCACGACGAGCATGCCCAGCGCAGACGCCTCCGGCCCCAGGCCGGTCAGAATGCCCGCGATCGCGTTGATGACCGTGTCGATGACCTGCCCATCGGCCAACACCTGCTCGATCGACCGCGCGAAGCCGACCAGCAGCGCGGCAGCGGTCATGTCTGCGGCGCCCTCGATAAAGGTACGGCTCGTTTCGCCGGCCGGCATACGCGCAATGGCTGCCGCCAGCAATCCGACGAACAGGAATATTGCGAGAAGTTCCGGGATGTACCAGTGCCACAGCTTGACGCCGACAACGAACACAATAATGGCGAGCAGGAACACGAGCAGGATCATCACCCTACCCACGGTCAGCTTCACGTCGCGGGGCAACTCGAAGCCATGGCTGTAATCGACGTGCGCCACGAAACTGGTTTCGGGATTCTTCTGTACCCGAATTGCGTAGCGATACAGGTGATGAAACGCTACCAGCAGGAACACCGCCATCATCACAAGCCGGAATTCCCAGCCGGAGGTAATCGGCAGGCTGGCGATGTTTTGTGCAATGAGCACGCCGAACGGATTGGTTCCGGCGCAAGCCCAGCCGATACCGTAGGGCACCCACACCATGCCCATGGCAACGATCGCATCCATGCGCATGGCGAGGCTCATCGTGACGATGATGGGTATCAGGGGCACGTATTCCTCGCCCATGCCGATCGTGAACGAACCGAGGCTGAACATCAGCAGGCAACCGCCGATGAGAATCCACGGGGCACCGCCGAGTCGGGACACCGCCTTGTGCAGCGCCGCATCAATGGCCCCGGTTTTGCGCAGAATGGCGATTACGCCGCCAACGATGAATATCAGGAATATGATTTCCTGCGCGGCGCCGAAGCCCTTGGGAATCGCGAGCAGGAAGTCCCAGGGCCGTATGCTGACCTGCTCGTCTGCGCCCGCCGCCGCATAGGTGCCCGGCACAACCATGGATCGATCGGGGTTTTCCGGGTACGGTACGCGCTCGAACGCGCCCTGCGGAATGAGATACAGCAAAAGCTGCGCAATGACGATAACCGAGAAAATGAGTACCAGCGAGTCGAGGGACCAGCTTTTTGCGGGTTCGCTACCGCGATTGTTATTCATGTACTGGCATCACAGCGCTGTCGCATACCGTTACCCTACCCGAAACGCCGCCCGGCGTCGCGCTGCGCGCCGGCAACGGTCGCGGCTACGGAACGATGTGGCAATACCGGTGGTCGGAGCATTGAACGGAATTTCGGATTTTGATAAAACGTGCAGCCGCATTACGCCGGAACAGCTGGCTTCCGGCGACAAGTCACACAAAACATATGCTGAAAATTGAAGGCCTGACAAAGAGATACGGCCAGCACACGGTCGTCGACGATTTGAGTTTTTCCTGTGAAGCAGGCGAGGTGCTGGGCTTCCTCGGACCGAACGGTGCAGGTAAATCGACCACCATGAAAATGCTGACCGGATTCGTCACACCAGACGGCGGTAGCGCTGCTATTTGCGGGCACGATATTGCCAGCGAAGCGCTCGCTGCACGTCGCCGCATTGGTTATCTCCCGGAGGGCGCACCTTGCTATCCGGAAATGACGCCGCAGACGTTTCTGGAATTCATTGCCGACATTCGTGGCCTCGAAGGCGACAGGCGGAAGCGCCGCCTCCACGAAGTCGTTGGCCAGCTGCACCTGGCGAGCGTGCTGAACCAGACGATCGATACCCTCTCCAAGGGATTCAAACGCCGCGTCGGTCTTGCACAGGCCATTCTGCACGACCCGGACGTGCTCATTCTCGACGAGCCGACGGACGGCCTGGACCCGAACCAGAAGCACGAAGTCCGGGAACTCATCCACTCGATGTCGGCCGACAAACTGATCGTTATCTCGACGCACATCCTCGAAGAAGTCGAGGCAGTCTGCAGTCGCGCGATCATCATCGCACACGGCAGGATTCTCGCCGACGACACGCCGCAGAGTCTCGCCAACCGCTCCCGCTACCACAACGCGGTAACAATCAGACTTGACGAGGGGCAGGACTTTGACGAGGTCCGGTCAGCCGTCGGGCAGCTCGACGCGATTCTTACCGTCGAGTCCGACCGGGCGAACGGTGTCATGACCGCCATCCCGAAAAGCGACCGCAAGGAAGGCACAACCTGGGCGGCGGTATCCGATCTCGTCAATCGGCATAGCTGGCAGGTCAGCAGTGTCCGGCTGGAGTCGGGCCGGCTCGACGAGGTGTTCCGTGAAATAACCGGGGGTGCCGAAGCATGAATATCACGAAGGCGCTCGTACGCCGCGAGCTACGCAGCTATTTTGCAACCCCGGTCGCCTACGTTTTCATCGTCATATTCCTGGTGCTGACCGGTACGTTTACGTTCAACCTCGGCGGGTTCTACGAGCGTGGACAGGCTGACCTGGCACCCTTTTTCAATTTCCATCCGTGGCTTTACCTGTTCCTGGTACCGGCCATCGCAATGCGGCTGTGGGCGGAAGAGCGCAAGACAGGTACCGTGGAATTATTGCTGACGCTGCCGATAACGCCATGGCAGGCAGTCATCGGTAAATATATCGCCGCCTGGATATTTACCGGTATCGCACTGCTGTTGACGTTTCCAATCTGGATCACGGTCAACTACCTCGGAGAGCCGGACAATGGCGCGATCCTGGCCGGGTACCTCGGCAGCTTCCTGATGGCCGGCGGTTTTCTCGCCATCGGCTCGTGTATGTCCGCGATCACCCGTAACCAGGTCATCGCTTTTGTCATTACGGTCGTGGTTTGTTTCGGCTTCCTGCTCGCCGGATTTCCGCTGGTGCTGGACGTTTTCAGCGGCTGGGCGCCACAGGCACTTGTTGACGGCATCGCCTCACTGAGCTTCCTGACGCACTTTGCAAGCATCAGCAAAGGCGTCATCGATTTCCGCGACCTCGTGTACTTCGCACTGCTCATTGCAGCGTTCCTTTACGCCAGCATGATCGTGCTGCAATGGAAGCAGGCAGACTGATATGGGAACGGAAAGTCAGAGAAAATACAGCGTCTCCAGCCTCGCACTGGTTACCGTAGCATTTATCGCCGCCATCATTCTCAGCAACCAGCTGTTTCGCGGCTGGCGCATCGATCTTACCGAGAACAATCTTTACACGCTGTCCGACGGCACGGAGAAAATACTCGAAAACCTGCAGGAGCCGATCAACCTGTATTTTTATTTTTCGGACAAGGCAACGGCGAACATCCCGACACTACGCGACTACGCAAATCGGGTGCGCGAAATGCTGGAGGAGTTCGAAGAAACGGCCGACGGCAAAATTCGCCTGACGGTAATCGACCCGTTGCCGTTTTCCGAGGACGAAGACCGGGCCGCGGAATTCGGTCTGCAGGACGTCCAGTTGCCGGGCGGCCGCGACACCATTTATTTCGGCCTTGCGGGCACGGACAGCGTCGACAACGTGGAGGTGATTTCTTTCTTCCAGCCCGACAAGGAAGAGTTTCTCGAGTATGACCTCGCGAAGCTGGTCAGCACGCTGGCACAACCGCAACGCCCGGTCATAGGCCTCGTTGCCGGCGTCGCCATGTCCGGGCAGTTCGACCCGCAGACGCAACGCATGCAACAGCCCTGGGCCGTGTACTCACAGGCGGCGCAGTTGTTCGAGATCCGCAATCTGGGTACGGATTTCGACAGCATAGACGACGACGTCAGCCTGCTGTGGATCGTGCAACCGAAGAGCATTGCCAACCCGACGTTGTACGCCATCGACCAGTTCATCATGGATGGCGGGAATGCGCTGATCTTCGTCGACCCGGTGGCGGATGCCGACCCGATGGCGCCGACGCCAGGCATGCCGCAGGGCATGCCGCCGATGGGACAGGGATCGGACCTGCCGGCGTTCTTCGATGCCTGGGGCCTCGAATTCAGTGCCCAGGAGGTGGTCGCCGACGCACAGCTGGCACTGCAGATATCGATGGGCGGCGGCCTGCGACCGGTTCGCCACCTCGGCTTTCTCGGCGTAACGTCGGCGCAATTGAACAGCGACGACGTCGTCACGTCCGACCTGAGTTCGATCAACGTCGCGACGGCCGGTGCATTCACAGTCACTGATGACGCACCGGCGGATTTCGAGCCACTGATAAGCGCCACGACTTCGTCCGCATTGTTGCCGGCGACACGTTTCAGCTTTCTTCCCGATCCGGGCATTCTGCAGAACGACTTCGTACCGGATCCGGAACGGCATGTCATTGCCGCGCGCATCAGTGGCAAATTGCCCAGTGCGTTTCCGAACGGACCACCACCGACAACCGTCGACTCTGGAGACGGCGACCCCGCAGCGGAGGATGAATCCGGCAATCATCTCGCCGAATCCACCACGACATCGAACCTGATCGTCGTCGGCGACGTCGACCTGCTGGGCGACCAGATGTGGGTCCAGGTGCAAAACTTTTTCGGCCAGCAAATCGCAAATGCCTTTGCCAGCAACGGCGCCTTCGTCGTCAACGCGCTCGACAGCCTGTCCGGCAGCTCGGATCTCATCGGCGTGCGCAGCCGCGGCACGTTTACGCGGCCTTTCACCAGGGTCGAGGAACTGCGTGTCGAAGCCGAATCGCGCTACCGCGATACCGAGCAACGGCTGCAGGACGAACTGGCAGAGACGGAACGCCGGCTCGGCGAACTGCAGTCTGCGCGCGAGGACAGCGGCGATATCCTGCTCACGCCAGAGCAACAGGCAGAGATAGATCGATTCATTGCGCAGCGCAGCCAGATCCGGCAGGACTTGCGCGCCGTGCAGCGTGACCTCGACCGCAGCATCGAACGCCTCGGCACAGTACTGAAGGCGATCAACATTGCGCTCGTTCCCGCAATTGTGATTTTGCTGGTGTTGGCCGCAGTGTGGCGGAGGAACCGGAGGCAAGACGCGTGAATTCGAAAGCGACAACAAGGCTGGCAATAACCGCGGCTGTGCTTGTTGTTGGCATTCTTTTTCTGAACGTTGTCGAGGAAAACGGATCGTCGAGTTCCGGCGATTTGTTGCTGCCGCAGTTGACGGAACGTGCGAATGATTTGCAGAAGATCGTCATCAGCGGTACGGACGATAACGGGCCCACGACGCTCGTTCGCGAGGACGCACGCTGGGTTGTCGCGGAGCGCGGCAATTTCCCGGCCGACGCGGACATTTTGCGTGATCTCGTGCTGGCCCTGGCTGACGCGGAAGCGGTCGAGGAAAAAACATCGCTGCCGGAGCGCTATTCCTTACTCGGCGTCGATGACGGCCCCGACGGCAGCGGGCGCACGATAACGATGTCCGGAGACGAGTTTGAGTTCGGCGTCATTCTCGGTGATGAGGCACAATCGAATTACCGTTATGCGCGTGTCGTCGGCGAATCGCAGAGCTGGCTGATCAACGCCAATCCGGACATTCCGGAATCGACCGGCGACTGGCTGTCCTCCGCAATTATCGATATAGACGGACCCGCGGTGCGGGCGGTGACCATCGAGCACGCCGATGGCGAGATCATCGCAATCAGCAAGAGCAGCGAGGAAGATACGGATTTCCAGGTCAGCGACGTGCCGGAAGGTCGCGAGCTGACCTACGCATCGGTCGCAAACGGTATCGGCAGGGTTCTCAACGACCTCGAGCTGGACGATGTCATCAGCAAGGACGAGTCAACCGGTGAGCCAGTCGCGACAACAACGTTCGAACTGTTCGAGGGCGGCCCGGTCGTCGTCGAGACCTTCGACATTGGCGATGAAAAGTGGCACGCAATCACCGAGCTCGCTGACGGAGAAACGACCGCTGCCGCCCAATCCCAATGGCTGTACAAGCTGCCCGACTACAAGCGCAACCTGCTGATCCGACGCTGGGACGACATCCTCAAAGCCGAGGAATAAAAAAGGCTGCCGGGTCACGGCAGCCTCTGTCCGGTCTGTAGTAACGACAGCGGGGCGTTTGGCTGACGCTAGCTGCCGTTTCGCCGGCGATCAATTCGTTGACCGACGCGATCCAGCTTCTGATCGACGCGGTTTCCTCGCCGGTCCAGCTTGCGATCGACCCGGTCACCGCGCTTATCGAGTTTGCGATCGACCCGATCGCCACGCTTGTCGAGGCGCGAGTCGATCCTGTCGCCTTTGCGGTCCAGCCGCTCAGCGAGTTTGTCATGGCCCGCCGCCTCGGCCCGGTCCGATTTGCGGTCCAGGTTTGCGTCAATCCGGTCGCCGCGCTTGTCGAGGCGCCGGTCGACGCGGTCGCCCTTGTTGTCCAGCCGTTCGTCAATGCGATCGCCCTTGCGGTCCAGCCGGTTTTCTATCCGGTCGCCCCGCTTGTCGAACCGTTCTTCGATGCCATCGCCGTCGGCCAGCACATCGTTGCTAAAAGAAAGAATCGTGACTGCGGCCACCGCAGCGATCATCGTGTCCTTGATTAGTGCCTTTTTCATGTCGACCTCCATAGTCCGAAATTCGTTCTGTCAGGGAATCAACGCGAGCCGCCCTGATCGGTTGACAGGGATTCGCGATCCAGCGCGGTTTATTGTTAAATGAAGACCATTCCGATGTGCGCCCGGGGTACTGGCAAGGCTGGCTGGCCCGAGTTGAGGTAACACAGCTTGCAGACAGTCCATACGGCCGGGAACAACAACATCGACGCGCTTTATCGCCGCAATCGCATGCGCGTGTTGCTGGCAATCACGCTCGGTTACGGCTTCATCTACACCTGCCGGCTCGGCATCTCCATCGTCAAGAAACCCCTGATCGATGGCGGCGTGTTTACGGTTGCCGACCTTGGGCTCATTGGATCGGCATTTTTTTACGGCTACGCGTTTGGCAAATTGTTGAACGGCTTCGCCGCCGACCACGTTGGTCCGCGTTTCTTTTTTTCCAGCGCTATCTTCATTTCCGCCATCATCAACCTTTTCATGGGATGGTCGACGCTGGTATGGCTGTCGATCCTGCTGTGGGGCCTGAATGGCTGGTTTCAGGGCCAGGCCGCGCCGTCGGCGGTCGTGTCGATCACGAACTGGTTCAGCATCAAGGAACGCGGCCGCTGCTACGGCATCTGGAATGCGTCGCATTCGATCGGTGAAGGCATCACTTTCTTCGTGCTCGCCGCGGTGGTGTCCGCGCTGGGCTGGCGTTACGGCTATATCTTGCCGGGCATCATATGTATCGGAGTGGCTGCATGGGTCTATTCGTTCATGGAGGACGCTCCGCAAACCCTTGGCCTGCCGGCCGTCAACGAATGGAAGGACAAACGGGAATCTTCAGTTCCGGAGGCCGGGAAAAATACCTGGCGAACACAGAAAGTCGTATTCGGCATTGGCGCAGTGTGGATCGTCGCGATTTCCAGCGGACTGATGTACATGACGCGGTATGGCGTAAACAGCTGGGGCATTCTGTACCTGCAGGAAGAACACGGTTATTCCCTTGTCGAAGCCGGAACTTTTCTCACCGTCAACACGATTGCCGGGATTGCGGGATCGATTATTTACGGATTCGTCTCGGACAACCTCTTCGACGCTCGCCGTCCACCCGCGAACCTGATATTCGCCGTCGTCGAAATCGCCGCACTGCTGCTTATTTTCTACGGACCCGCCAACGAATGGCTTCTCGCTTTTGGCTTCGCCTTGTACGGCGCCGGGCTGAGTGGTCTCATGGCCGCCATCGGCGGGTTGTTCGCTGTCGATATCGCACCGCGCGGCGCAGCCGGCGCGGCGATGGGACTCGTCGGTGGTGTCAGCTATCTCGGCGCTGGCACCCAGGAAATCATCACCGCGAGCCTGATTGACAGCGGCTTGACGATCGTAGACGGTGTCCGGCACTACGATTTTGACGCCGCGGTTACTTACTGGATTGGTACGTCAATCCTGTCCGCGATACTCGCTGCGTCGTTGTGGAACACCAGGATTCGTGACTGAGTGTTGAGCACGGCCGCGCAGTGCAAGCTTTTGCTTTTCGATCTGGGCGGCGTCCTGATGCGCTTGCGCGATCCCGCCACCACGTTCGGCCTGGCCCTGACCGTCGACGAATTCAACCGCCGCTGGCTGCTGTGCAACGCTGTCCGGGAGTATGAACGCGGTTTGATTGATCGTGACGTATTCGCATCTCGCGCGGCCGTCGAGCTCGCGCTCGATTACGGCGCCGAAGAATTCCTGCAACGATTCGATCGCTGGCCGCACTCGATCTATCCGGGGGCGGTAGAATTGCTTCATTCAGTCGCGAAGCGCTTCGCGACTGCCATCCTGTCGAACACCAATGCAATGCACTGGGAGCGTCAGGATATTCGCGACCGGATTTTGCCGGCCGTCGACCACGCATTCCTCTCCTACGAAACCGGCTTTGTGAAGCCCGACCCCGCAGCTTTCGAGCAAGTCGCTACCCGTTACAATTACGCTGCGGAGAAAATATTGTTTATCGACGACAACCCGCTCAATACCGCGGCCGCAGCGCGTTACGGCATGCAGACGGCAACCTGCAGCGGCCTGGATTCGGTCAGGGCCGCGCTGCAGAGTGCCGGTGTCATTTGAGCGCTTTGACTACTTCTCCTGCACCCAGACTTCGCCCTTCCTGACCGTCGAACCTTCGACGATGACATTGCCAACCTTGCAGGGCGCGACCCCTCCGGTTTGTTCGCACTCGAACAACTCGTCAAGCCGTTTCTGGTGTGCCTCCGAGATGAAGTCGGTCCGTTCGCGGACTGCGGGCAGTTCGCCCCAGCCGTCGAGCCCGGCGGATGCCTTGGTGGCACTTTCCACGCTGGCAAAAACCCGCTGCGACCTGACCGTCGGCAGGCAGCGTGACTTGTCGCGGTTGACGATGACGTTCTCTGCCGCGTCCTTGTGTTCCAGCAGCTGCTCCAGAACCTGTTCGCACTCGTTGCGATCCAGGAACTGATAGCGCAGTTCCTGTTCCTGGCAAACGGTTTTACCCGCCGGCGCTGCACATTGGCTGAAAACCAGCACGAAGACCTGTACCCATGCCGTATCCATAGCTGCTCCTTACTCGTTCGGACCGGGTTCGCAATGGCGACCCGGGTTGCGCAAGCCGGTTCGTGCGCGCCGGCGTGCTTCATTCGCCCAAGACTAGCAGAAAGCCGGCATGCCGCCATTGCAGCGAATTTACATAATCAAAGTGATTTATTCGGGTGATGCGGCCCAGCGCTGGCTGATGAGATAGGTGGCGAAACTCGCGAGCCAGTGACCGCCCTCGTAGTGTTCCGAACTGACGGCGGACAGGCCGCTTTCCGCATGTACGCGCGCCGTTGCGAGAAGTGCCAGGCGTCTTTCGTCGTCGACCGGTAACGCGCTCGCAATCGCCTCGAGATTCCAGGCACGCGACAGATTGACGCCATCGAGGTGCACCAGCTTGCCATCCGTCGGGTCATGCACTACGCCGGGCACGAGCCAGTCAGTGGATCCATCCAGCGGAATACCCGGGAGAAATTCACCAAGCCAGCGCTGGAAGCGTTCGCGCGACATGACCCGTCGCATCAAATCCGCCTCCATCAGGCACGGCGACAGAAAATCCTCGCCGGACGGTTCATAGGAGAGCGGACAATCAACGTCACGTTCGTGAAACTCGAGAATTTTCTTGCGCAACAGCAATTCCATCGGCTCATTGCCGGCCACGCGAGCCCAGTCGAGCGCAAGCGCAAAGCCGAACGCGGTCTGATTGTGTGTACCGAGGCGAATCGGGTAGGCGAGCTTCGGCAACCAGCTTTCGAACTGGTCGACCACCGCCTCTTCGAGGGGCGCCAGGATATCGAGCCAGCGGCGCGCATCCTCGTCGTCCCATTCCCGCAGCTCGGCCGTGAGTTGCAACAGCCATGCGCTACCGTAAGGGCGTTCGAAGTTCCTGTGGTTGCGCAGGTAACGCACTTCGGCGGCCACCGCCTTTTTCCGGAAGCTTTCGTCGAGCGCTTCGCGGGCATCGTCCGCCAGCGGATTATCGGGATAAAGTCGCGTCAGCCGTGCCAGCAGCCAGTGGCCATGCACCGACGAATGCCAATCGAAGCACCCGTAAAACACCGGATGCAATACTCGCGGCGGCTGCGCATCGTCGTCGTCGTTCATCACATGCGCGATCTTGTTCGGATATTCGCGGTGCACGCAGTCGAGCGCCATCTGCTTGAAGCGCACGACGGCCTCCGGCGACTGTGCCGGGTCCGCCTGTTGTGTGTCGTCATCGCCGCCGCAGGCAGACAGCGCGACAAGAACCACGGCCACTATGGCCGCAACCCGCGGCTGCCGAATCATAGCGAATTCACGAGGTTGAGCATGCGCGCGCGCTGATCGTCATCGGGCACGCGCCCGAAGCCGGCGCCAAGATTGTCCCGCGCATGATGTGGTTTGCTGGTTTCCGTGATCACGCAGGTGACCGCCGGGTTGGCAATGATGTACTTCAGCGAAAACTGGGCCCAGCTTGCGCAGTCAAAGTCGGCGGCCCATGCAGGCAGAGCCTTGCCGGAGACCAGCGGAAAATAGCGGCCATTGACGAACGGCCGATTGACGACGACCGCCACGCCATGGTCCATTGCCAGCGGCAACAGGCGTTCACCCGCAGCGGGCTCGAGCAACGAGTAATTGATTTCGATGAAATCCACCGTGCCGCCCCGTATCAGGTTTTCGAACGGCGCGAAGAAGGCATCGCCGGTCGCGGCGAGTCCGATATAGCGCGCGAGGCCCTGCTCTTTCCAGCGGCGCATCTGCGGCCATTGCCGCTGCGGATCCGCTGGCCGTGACAGCAACAGCAAATCCAGGGGCTTTTTCCCCTGCCGATCCTGCGACGCAAGCAGCCGGGCATCCGGCGGCATGCCTTTAGCTGCGCCCACGTTCGTGCCAATGAAAAACTGTGCGTGAACCTCATGCTGCTTCATGTACCGGCCGACCGGGATTTCGCTGTCGCCGTGTATGTCGATGAAACGCCCGCCCGTTTCCCGCAATACGTCCAGCAGCGCCGAAGACGTCTCGTAATCGTTGTCGCGGAATGCGCTCGAGTTGCCGAAGCCGATAACCGGCATCGCCTCGTTGCCGGCGGGAATTGTGCGCGCGAGCATGCGGCGTTCTTCCTCTGCTGCGAGCAGCGGATGCAACGCCAGCGCGCTCGCGCCAGCCAGGAACGTTCGTCGGTCGATCATTTGACGTCCTCCTCCCGAACGATGACGGAAAATCCGTCGAACTGGTATTCCCGGTTTCCGTCCGTGACAACATAGTCTGTGGCGCTGCCGGCAACGATGTCGGCAAACGCCTTGCCCAGTGCCGTCATGTAGGACCCGTCGACCACCGGCACGTTGTGCGATGTCATCGCTGAATCGATATCGCCGGCGAGCCCGGCGAGCCGCGCGGCACTGGCCACGTAGTCGTCGAAACTCGACCCGGGAATATGCGTGTACAACGGTGCGAGATAAAACGTGTCGCCGGTAAACAGCAGGCGGTTGGCCCGATCGATCAGGCAAATCGAGTCCGGCGCGTGGCCCGGCGTCACCAGCACTTCGAGCCTGCGCCCGCCGACGTCGATGACGGATCCTTCGTCGACTATCTCGCTGATCAGAAACGGCTGGCTGCGATACTCGGTGGCGACAAATCCGTCGGGCAGCTCTTTCCAGATCCAGCCGTCACTGATGAACTCGGCGACGTCTCCGGTGCTGCTGCCGCGCATTCGGCCCCGCGTGTAGGCGGTGTCGCGGCCATAGATGAATTCGAACTGATGATTACCGCCGATGTGATCGTAATGCGTATGTGAGTTGAGTACCACGACATCGAGCGTCGTTAGCTGCTCGACGACGCGGCGCATGTCACCGATACCGAGCCCCGTATCGAACAGTAACGCCTTCTCGGACCCCTCGATCAGAAAAGAGATGACTTCCTCGAACTGGCCGGGCTCGTAGATCGCGTACACGCCATCCGCGATCCGGTACACCTCGAACCAGTCCTGGTCCTGCACGATTTTTTCGTACAGTGACCACTCGGCACGCGGCAACGAATCCCACCAGTTCGCGGTATCGCCGCCACGGTTTTCAACGCCCGCCTCTGGCGCCGCATCGGCTGGCGCCTCCGCCTTGCCGCCGCAGCCCGCGGCCAGCAGCGCCAGCAGCAGCGCCGGGATGAATTGCCTTGCGCGCATTCCTGTATGCCTCCTGCAGCTCGACGCCGGCAAGACTAGCAGATCAGCAGCGCGCCGTTGCCGGCTTGACTTTTTCCCGATATTAGGTAACCATTTGGTTACATATGAAGCCCGACTCCATGGACAACGTGTTTCACGCCCTCGCCTCGCAGCCGCGCCGCAGGATTCTCGACATCCTGCGCCGCAAGCCCGGCTGCAACGTCAACGAGGTTGCCCGGCATTTCGATGTCAGCCGAATCGCGGTGATGAAACACCTCTCCGTCCTCGAGCAGGCCGGCCTGCTGATCTCGGAGAAGCATGGCCGCAAGCGTTCGCTCTATTTCAACGCCGTGCCGATCCAGATGATTTACGAACGCTGGTCGTCGGAATACAGCGCGTTGTGGGCCGGTAAACTCACGGCATTCAAGTTCGGCGTCGAGCAGGCGTCCTGACGCACAAGGTGAATATCATGGCGAAATCCCCGGAACAGATGGCCCAGGCAATGATTGCCAACATGCAGGAAAAGACCGGCAAGACGCTGCCGCAGTGGCTCGGCATGGTCAAAGAATCGGGACTGGCGAAGCATGGCCAGATTGTCAAACATCTCAAGGCCGATCACGGCATGACGCATGGCTTCGCCAACCTCGTGGCCCAGCAGTTCCTGGCGCAAGGAAAGCCGGAAGCCAGCGCGGACGATCTCGTCGCCGTGCAATACGAGGGCCCGAAGGAAGCGTTGCGGCCGATATACGACGCCGTCACGAAAATGGTCAGCAGCCTCGGTACGGACGTCGTTATATCGCCGAAGAAGACCTACGTCAGCTACCGGCGCAACAAGCAATTCGCATTGATCCAGCCGTCCACCAGGGACCGCGTCGACCTGGGCGTCAATCTGAAAGGCGAAGCAGCGGCTGGCCGGCTCGAGGATTCCGCCTCATTCAATCAGATGGTAAGCCACCGCGTTCGGCTCACCAGCAAAAGCGATGTAAACACCGAACTGAAAGGCTGGCTCAAGAAAGCCTATGACGCCGCCTGACAAGCAATGGGAGAAGCGACAAAATGAATAACACTACGCCCGCTGATGCAACGGTTGAGCTGAGGCCGACCGACACAGAGACAAGCGACAAATCCTATTTTCGAATTCTCATTCGCGCACCCATCGATCGCGTGTGGGCGGAGCTGACGAGAACCGACACGGTGCTGCCGTTTTTCTTCAACGGCGTCTGCAAGACGCCCGGACTGGCCGTCGATGCGCCGATCCGCATGCAATCGAAGGACGGGAAGTACACATCTGTCGTCGGTGACGTGCTGGAATTCGAACCTCCCTATCGCTATGCACACAGCTTTCGCTTCACCAACTTCGACGACCCGCCGGCCATCGTTCGCTACGAGCTGAAGGAAGTCGAAGGGGGCACCGAGTTCACGCTGATCAACGAGAACGTTCCGGCGGGGACGAAGACAGAGAAATACATGACCTCAGGTGGCACTTTCATTACGCAAAATCTCAAATCGATCGTGGAGACCGGCAAGCCTACTGCGGGTGGCCGCGTCGCGCTGTTCATGATGGGACTGTTCGCGCCATTCACGCCGAAGCGCTGCCGCAGCGAAAACTGGCCTTTCTGACGCCGCCCCGCCCCGCCCGTCGCCGGGGTCGGACTGCAGCCGAAAAATCGTGGTTCGGCCTCGTTTTTCCTGGCGCCAATTCGCTATCATGCCGCGGGATGATGCAACGGCTCGCCAAATTCATATTCCGCGCCAGGGGCTGGCGCATGACCGGTGAATTGCCGGATCTGCCGAAAGCCGTGTTCGTTGCGGCTCACCATACCTCGAACTGGGACGGCTTCTGGTTCATCGTTTACAAGTTCGCTTTGAAGGTCAACGTGCGTTTCCTCGCCAAGCAATCCTTGTTCTGGTGGCCGTTCAGCATTTTCCTGACCCGCATCGGCGCCATGCCGATCGACCGCAGCAAGAATGAATCGGTCGTGCAACAGCTGGTGCATGCGTTCGAGACAGAGGATCACCTGTTTCTTGCGCTGGCGCCCGAAGGCACACGTAAACCGCGGCCGTACTGGAAAAGCGGGTTCTACCAGATAGCGAAGGCAGCGCAGGTGCCGGTGGTCCTTGCCTACATCGATTACGCCAGGAAAGAAGTCGGCATCGGCTCGCAGTTCTATCCAGGCGATGTCGAACGCGACCTCGAGTTCATGCGAAATTTTTACGCCGGCGTCACACCGAAACACGAGCATCGCAAGAGTCACATCGCGTTCGCCCCCGAATAGCAGTCAGCGCCGCCACGAACGACGCCCTGTCGTCAAAGCGATACTCAGCGTCCTATCGCCGAGACCTAAAGTAGATTCGAGAAAACTCGCCTAATCGACCGACAAAATATCGCGTTCGTGCCATCGACATCCAACTGGAGTAGTCTCGTGTAACGCGCGAGAAAAATTCGGCAGGCACGGAGCAACAACAAAAGGAGCGTGAGCATGTTTGAAAAGTCGAGCTTTGACGAAATGCCGTCTCTGTCAGCGCGGCAACGGAAGGACAACGGCGCGAGCATCAAGA
>JAHHOT010000003.1 GCA_018677555.1 Gammaproteobacteria bacterium
GCGTGGAACCGATCATGCAAATGACTTGCCGCGATCGCAACCGGATAGCGATCCAGAGTGATCTTCTCGGTGCTGCCGGTTTCGGTATTCTCAATGTGCTTGCCCTCACTGGCGACAATGTCGATGCCGGGGATGACCCCGATGCCAAAGCGGTATTCGACTTCGGTTCAAAATCCTTGCTCGCCGCGATCCAGCACATCAACAACACCGGAACGACGATTTCCGGCGCGGAATTATCCGGTTCGCCGAAATTTTTTTGCGGCACTGCGGATGCACCGCGTGACCCGTCGGACGACTGGGTGCCGGACACCTTGCGGGAAAAAGCGGATGCCGGCGCGAGATTCGTGCAAACGCAATACTGCTTTGATATGGACGTGTTACAACGGTACATGGAGCGGCTGGCCGATCATGGCCTTACCGATCGGCTGCATTTCCTGGTCGGCCTCGGGCCATTGCGATCCGCCAAGGGCGCACGCTGGATGCGTGATAACCTCTACGGCACGATCATTCCCGACGGAATCATCCGCCGCATGGAAGCCGCGCGCGATCCGCGCCACGAAGGCATTACCGTCTGTGCAGAGCTTATACAGCAAGCACGCGAGATCGATGGTGTCTCCGGAGTGCACCTGATGGCGCCCGGTTTGCACCAGGAAATCGTGGAAGCCGTCGAAATTGCGGGCATGACCTGAAAAACGGAGTCGGTCATGGATATCAAGGGCGAATACCAGATCGGCGCGAGTCGCGAACAGGTCTGGGCAGCACTGAACGATCCGGAAGTTCTCAAACGATGCATCCCCGGCTGCGAATCGCTGGAGAAGACCGGTGAGACGGACATGCAAGCCAAAGTCATGGCAGCAATCGGTCCGGTCCGCGCACGCTTCAACACAACGCTGAAGCTGGAAAACATGAACCCGCCACAGAGTTACACGCTGGCCGGCGAAAGCAAGGCCGGCGCCGCCGGTTTCGGCCGCGGAGCGGCGGATATAACGCTGACCGAACAGGATGGCGGTACGTTGCTCAGTTATACGGCGGACTTCAAAGTGGGTGGAAAGCTCGCGCAGGTCGGCTCGCGTCTCGTGGTGGGCGCTACACGCAAAATCGCCGACGATTTCTTTAGCAAGTTTTCGCTGGAACTCGATCCGAGGGCCCAGCGCCTGGACGAAGACATCGAGGTCGAGGCCGCCGGGCTATCCAGAAACACCTGGCTCGCGCTCGCCGGCGCGATACTGGTGTTGCTGATCTGGTGGTTTCTGCTACGCTGAAACCAGCGACGAGATCACCGCCAGCAACAAAGAAAGATAAGAAAGATAAGAAAGAGAGGAGTCAGGAAATGCCGTCGACCGTTAGTTTCACGCTGAACGGCGAGCCGGTCAGCGCCGAAGTCAGCTCCCGTACCCTGCTGGTGGACATGATCCGCGAGCAGCTGGGCCGCACCGGCACCCATGTTGGTTGCGATACCAGCCAATGCGGGGCCTGCGTCATTCATGTCGATGGCGTATCCGTAAAGAGTTGTACCATGCTGGCGTTACAGGCCGACGGCGCGGACGTGGTGACCATCGAGGGCGTGGCCCGGAATGGAGAACTGCATCCGATGCAGGCAGCGTTCCGCGAACATCACGGACTGCAATGCGGTTTCTGCACGCCGGGCATGATCATGAGCGCGCTGGACCTGTTGCAGACGAATCCGGATCCCAGCGAGGGTGAAGTGCGCGAATGGCTCGAAGGAAATTTGTGCCGCTGCACGGGTTATCAGAACATCGTCAAGGCGGTCTTGTCGGCGGCCGCCACAATGCGCGGCTGACGCGTCGGACCGAGACGAGGCGAAGAGTATGTCAGAGAACGGAATTGGCGCCGCAGTCAGGCGTAAAGAAGACCATCGATTCATCACCGGCGGAGGGCGCTATACGGACGACATCAATCGCCCGAACCAGGTCTATGCGTACGTCGTACGATCGCCGCTGGCCCACGCACGAATTACCGGCATCGATGCCAGCGAGGCACTGTCCCGGGACGACGTCATCGCCGTGCTGACCGGCGCCGATATGGCGGCGGAGGTCGTCGGCGGGCTGCCCTGTGGATGGGGAGTATGCAACAAGGACGGTTCGCCGATGGCCGAGCCCGCGCATCCGCCGCTGGCAACAGACACGGTTCGCTACGTCGGTGACCAGGTCGCGGTCGTAATCGCGACGTCGCGCGCCGCGGCGCGCGATGCTGCTGAACTGGTCGATGTCGATTACGACGAACTGCCCGCGGTCACGGATCTTGCGTCGGCGGGCGCGGACGGTGCACCGCAAATCTGGGAAGAAGCGCCGGCCAACGTCTGTTTTGACTGGGAAATCGGCGACAGTGCCGCTGTCGACGAAGCGTTTTCCAAAGCGACTCAAACGGCAAGTCTCGATGTCGTCAATAATCGCCTGATTCCCAATGCCATGGAACCGCGTGCGGCAATCGGTGACTATGACCGCGGCAAGGACGAGTACACGCTGTTTACGACCAGCCAGAATCCGCACGTGATCCGGTTGCTGATGGGAGCAAACGTTCTCGGCATACCGGAGCACAAATTGCGGGTTATCGCGCCCGATGTTGGCGGTGGCTTCGGTTCAAAGATTTTTCACTACGCGGAAGAAGCGATCGTCACATGGGCGTCGAAACGCCTGGGTCGCCCGGTCAAATGGACCGCGGACCGCAGCGAATCGTTCGTCAGCGATGCGCACGGTCGCGACCACATCTCGCATGCAGAAATAGCGATGAACGATGATGGCGAATTCCTCGGCTTGCGCGTCCGCACCACGGCGAACCTGGGGGCTTACCTGTCTACCTTCGCGCCGAGCGTGCCGACTTACCTGTACGCAACGCTGCTCGCCGGCAATTACAAGACGCCCGCGGTTTATTGCGAGGTCAAGGCAATGTTCACGAACACCGTGCCGGTCGACGCCTATCGCGGCGCGGGGCGCCCGGAAGCGAGTTATCTGCTCGAGCGCCTGGTCGACAAAGCTGCAAAGGTAGCGGGACTGACGCCGATCGAAATTCGCCGCCGCAACTTCGTGCCAAACGATGGATTTCCCTACCAGACGCCGGTGGCCCTGGAGTACGACAGCGGTGACTATTTCGCGGTTCTTGACAAGGCGCTCGAAATTTCCGACTACGATAATTTCGCGGCGCGCAAGAAAGCGTCTGCGAACAAGGGCCTGTTACGCGGGCGCGGACTTTCAACTTACATCGAAGCCTGTGGCATTGCACCGTCCAACGTGGCCGGCGCGCTTGGCGCGCGAGCAGGCCTGTACGAATCCGGCACGGTGCGCGTCAATCCAACCGGATCGGTAACCGTCCTGACGGGTTCGCACAGTCACGGGCAGGGTCACGAGACCACGTTTGCACAACTCGTGCACGAAGCGCTCGGCGTCGACATCGATGCGATCGAGGTCGTTCACGGCGATACCGGCAAGATCCCTTTCGGCATGGGCACCTATGGTTCTCGATCGCTGGCGGTAGGTGGCATGGCACTGGTTGCCGCGCTGGACAAGATCAAGGCCAAGGCACGCAAAATCGCGGCGCATTTGCTGGAGGCATCCGAGGATGACGTCGAGTTCGAAAACGGCGAACTGCGCATCGCCGGCACCGACCGGGCGGTGACTTTTGGCGACGTCGCACTGGCGGCTTATGTACCGCACAACTACCCGCTCGATGTTCTGGAACCCGGCCTTGAAGAGACCGCGTTTTACGATCCGAAGAATTTCACGTTCCCGGCCGGCTGCCACATTTGCGAAGTAGAGGTGGATCCGGACACTGGCGTAGTCAACGTCGACCGTTTCTGCGCAGCAGATGACTTCGGCCGTATCATCAACCCGATGATTGTCGAGGGCCAGGTGCACGGCGGTGTCACGCAGGGTATTGGCCAGGCGCTTTTCGAGGAATGCGTTTACGACAACGAATCCGGCCAGTTGCTGTCCGGCTCCATGATGGATTATTGCCTGCCCAAAGCGGACAACGTGCCGAATTTCGACGTTGCGACCAATGTAACGCTCTGTCAGCACAATGCGCTCGGCGTCAAAGGTTGCGGCGAGGCCGGCGCCATCGGCGCGCCGCCCGCGGTGATCAACGCGGTCGTCGATGCCCTGTCGGAATACGGCGTTGAAGACATCGCGATTCCCGCAACGCCGCAGCGTGTGTGGCAGGCCATTCAGTCGGCCAGCCGATGAACGTCATCCGCTTGACGAGGAACAGCCATGTATGAATTCAACTATCACCGACCCGCCAGCCTGGACGAGGCGAAGCGAATTCTGAGCGGCAACGACGAGGCAAAGCTGCTCGGCGGCGGTATGACGCTTCTGCCGACAATGAAGATGCGGCTCGCACAGCCATCGGACCTGGTTGATTTGTCGGCGATCGCCTCCCTGTCCGGCATCGAAGTTGCCGGTGACAGCATTACCATCGGCGCGATGACCACGCATGCGCAAGTGGCGGCGAGCGCCGAGGTCAGCAGCAGGATTGCAGCGCTGTCCGTGTTGGCGTCCGGGATCGGAGACGCGCAGGTGCGGAATCGTGGCACGATTGGTGGCTCGGTCGCCAATTCCGATCCCGCCGCAGACTACCCGGCCGCGGTCCTGGGTCTCAATGCGACGGTTATCACCGACGAGCGTGAAATCGCGGCCGACGATTTCTTTACAGGCATGTTCGAGACGGCGCTCGGACCGCAGGAAATTCTCACGGCAATTCGCTTTCCGCTGCCCAAGCGTGCGGGCTACGCGAAGTTTCCTAACCCGGCATCGCGTTATGCGGTGGCCGGGGTGATGGTGGCGGAAACGGGTAACGGCGTGCGGGTTGCGGTAACCGGTGCCGGTGCGAACGCGTACCGCGTTAGCGAGATGGAATCGGCACTGTCCGCCAATTTTTCTGCCAGTGCGCTTGACGGCCTGGCCGTGGACGCGTCCGAGCTGAATGGCGACCTGCACGCCAGCCCGGAGTATCGCGCGCACCTTGTGGTGGTCATGGCGAAGCGGGCCGTCGCGGCGGCCGGTGGCTGATACTTCCGCGCAGTCGCGTCCGCACGATTTGCCGGACGACGTTTCCGGGACCCTGGAGCTGCTGACAAGCGGCGATTACATCGCCGGGCGCGACCTTGCCACCGTCGTCTACCTCGCACTTGCGATGCAGCGGCCGTTGCTGCTGGAGGGTGAAGCGGGCGTCGGCAAGACCGAAATTGCCAAGGTCCTGTCTTCCGTGCTCGGGCGGGAACTGATTCGCCTGCAGTGTTTCGAAGGGCTGGATCTCGCCACGGCGGCTTACGAGTGGAACTACCCGCGCCAGATGGTCGCCATCCGGATTGCCGAAGCAGAAGGCCGGGCAGACCGGGTCGAAAGTGATATTTATCGACGCGATTTTCTGGTCGAGAGGCCGTTGCTTGCTGCGCTGCGGGAGCGCGACAGCGCAGCCCCGGTGCTGCTGATCGACGAGATCGATCGCGCGGACGAGCCATTCGAGGCGTTTCTGCTCGAGGTATTGTCCGATTTCCAACTGAGTATCCCCGAATTGGGTACCGTGCGCGCCTCGTCGCCACCGCTCGTCATTATTACCTCTAATCGCACCCGCGAGATTCATGACGCGCTGCGACGCCGCTGCCTGTATCACTGGGTCAACTATCCATCCGTTACTGACGAGAACCGTATCCTGCAGCTGAAAGCGCCCGGCGCCGGAGACCGGCTGCGCGACCAGGTTGTACAATTCGTGCAAAAGTTGCGCGACGAAGATCTGTTCAAGCGGCCGGGGGTTGCGGAAACGATCGACTGGGCAAATGCGTTGACCCAACTCGATGCCGTGGAGCTGCGGCCGGAGCTGGTCAACGACACGCTCGGCGCGTTGCTCAAGTACCAGGACGACATCGCGAGGATCCAGGGCAGCGAAGCCGCGCGAATTCTGGCTGATATTCTGGCCGCTGACTGAGCGTTTGATAAAAATGTCGGAACAAGGACGACTCCAGAACAACATACTGCAATTCGCCAGGACGCTACGCAATGCGGGCGTGCCTGTTGGTACCGGGCAGATCATCGATGCCACGCAGGCGGTGCTGCAGGTCGGAGTGCGCCGACGAAGCGATTTTTACTGGGCCCTGCGCAGCGTTCTCGCGACGGACCCGTCGCACTTCAGAGTCTTCGACCAGGCGTTTCACGTCTACTTTCGCAATCCGCGTCTGCTCGAAAAAATGATCTCGTTAATGTTGCCGTCGATCGAGCGAGTCGACGCCGGCGAAAATTCCGAACAAGCGGCACGGCGCCTGGTAGAGGCACTGGACAACAGGTCCGAGCAACCGCGCGACGACGATATTCTCGAAATCGATCGCTCAGCGAGCTATTCGCGTCGGGAAATACTGCGTAACAAGGATTTCGAGCAGATGAGCGTGGATGAACTGGCACAGGCGCGTCGTTTGTTGCATGAAGACACGCTCGATATCCCACCGGTGCCGACAAGGCGCTTCCGTGCGCAGCCGCGTGGAAGCCGTTACGACATGCGGCGCTCCATGCGCCTGATGCTGCGCAACAACGGGCAGCTCATCGAGCTGGCCCGTCGGCGGCGGCAACGACGCGAACCGCCGCTGGTCCTGATTTGCGACATATCCGGGTCGATGAGCAGCTACTCGCGCATGTTCCTGCAGTTTGCACATACGCTTCGCAAGCGCAGCAGTGCAGTGAGCTGTTTCGTGTTTGGCACACGCCTCAGTAACGTCAGTCGTCGCCTGCAGGAACCGGACATCGACAAAGCGTTGGCCGGGATCGCCGAGGACGTTGTGGACTGGGACGGTGGAACGCGGATCGCGGAATGCATCGCGAGATTCAACGTTGACTGGAGCCGACGCGTGCTGGCGCAGGGCGCAAACGTCGTGTTGCTGAGCGACGGCCTCGAGCGGGAAACGACGATTGATCTGGGTTTCCAGATGCAGCGCCTGCAGCGTTCTTGCCGTTGCCTGATCTGGATGAATCCCATGCTTCGCTATGCCGGATTCGAAGCAAAGGCAGCCGGCATTCGCGCCATGTTGCCACACGTGGACCGTTTCGTTCCCGCGCACAATATCGACAGTCTGCTGTCACTGGCCCGGGCGTTGAGCCAGCGAGCACAGCCGAACCGGCGGATTGCGGCATGACACCGACGCAAATGCTGGAATGCTTCGACCGGTGGCGCGCGGACGGCCAGCCGATGACGCTTGCCGTTGTGTACGACACCGAAGGCTCGACGTACAGCAAGGCGGGTGCACAGATGCTGATCAACGGTGACGGTGACTTTCGCGGAATGTTGTCCGGTGGCTGCCTGGAAGGTGACCTCGCCGAGCGGGCGCGACAGGTTATCGCAAGCGGTCAGTGCCAATGCGTGACCTACGACCTGGCACACGACGACGAGGAACTTTGGGGCCTGGGTGTCGGCTGCGACGGACTGATGAGAATATTCCTGATGCCGTTGACCGCGGACAATGACTATCAGCCTTTTGCAGCGATAGCCCGGGCGCTTGCCGGCGATACGGATGAGGTTGCTGCCAGCGTGATCGAGACGAACGGGACCCGCCTTGCGGTCGGAGCCGGATTTGTGACGGACGGTGCCGGGCTGGCCTGGCAGTCGGGCGCCGACGCGGCAATCGACTCGCTGTTGCCCGAAGCACTGGCCGCTCGCGAGGCGGGGTTATCGCAACGTGCGACTATACGATTGGCCGGCGAGAGTGCCAGCGTGCTGTTCTCGTTGCTCCGGCCTGCGCCGCGCATACTCGTCCTCGGCGGCGGCCTGGACGCAGGACCGGTAGTGCGCTTCGCCGCCGAACTTGGCTGGCGCATTACGGTGCAGGATCATCGTCCTGCATACCTCGAGAAAGCCGACTTCAGTCTCGCCGAACAGGTGCATTGTTTGCCGCCTGATTCTCTGGCAGAGAAGGTCAAGCTCGCGCGCTATAGCGCCGCAATCGTGATGAGCCACCATCTTGGCAGCGACCGGGCGTACCTGCGGCAGCTTGCCGCAACGCCGATCAGCTACATTGGCCTGCTGGGACCGCGCCACCGGCGCAAGCGCCTGCTCGATGAATTGGGCGCGGAAGGCCATGCGCTGGCGGGTAGAGTGCACGGTCCGGCAGGGCTCGATCTCGGCGGCAGCGGGCCCGCGTCGATTGCATTGTCAATCGTTGCGCAGATGCATGCGCATATCGTTGCGGCGTCGCGGCCAGCAATCCCGGATTAGCGGGCCCGATCGAGCTCCCGCCAGTTGTCGGGTGCCTTGTTCGGCAGGAACACCTGGATGATCATGTCGGCCAGCGCCTCCACGGCATCCTGTTTTTGCAGGTCGATGTTGCTGGTGCCCTTCAGCTCCAGTCCCAGCGCCATGAGCCCGCCTGCTGACGCGCGAATCATGTTGAACAGCAGCGCCGGGTCGCCGTCCGGCGCAATTCCCTGCCGCTGCACGTTCTCGAGTTCCTTGACGGCCTCCCGGCTGAGCGGCCGCAGGTGTCTTTCGACCAGCCAGTCAAGTCGACTGCTCGGGTGGCTGGCTTCCTGCACGATCACCTTGTGCAACGCGGGCTGCGTGGCGCTGCAGCGGACGTACGCACGGATCATGGACGCCATCCGCGTCCGCGGGCACAGGTCAGCCGAGGCTTCGCGCGCTTCGCGCAGCGCTTTGTTGAACTGCGTGAATATGCGATCGGCCGAGGCCCGCCACAATTCTTCCTTGTTCTTGAAGTGATAGGTGATCAGTGGATGGTGGACGCCGGCGCGTTCTGCTATGTCGCGTGTCGATGTGCCTTTGAAGCCGTTTTCCGAGAAGGCTTCGAGCGCGGCATCCAGGAGCTTCTGCTGCGTTCTGATGCTGCGTTGTTGTTGTTTTCTGACAGGTTTTTCGGGTAGTTCTTGTTTGATTTCTGCCCCAGCGCTCAATCTCCGGCCTCCACTTATGCATCTATTTGCACACAAGGTTAACGGCTAACAGTCAGGCGGTCCAATCTCGCATCGAACGAACCGGACACAGCGATTGAGTTACCGATGTAACTATATGTGGGCGAAAGCAGGGTCGTTGCTACTGCAGGTTGAACGCGAGGCGCACCGCCGATCGTTTTTCTACTGCTAAGCCATTCTCGGTGATCGGCTCGAAACGCCACTTCGACACCGCAGTCATCGCGGCATCGTCGAAAATTGTGCCCGGGGTCGACTCCAGCACCTCTACGTTACGTACCTCGCCGTTCGTGCTGACCACGAAACTGACGTCCACCGAACCCGTTGCGTTTCTGCGCTGCGCCGCACGGGGATACTTCGGCGCAACATAGTTCACGCGCGTCAGGGCGCTGATGGCAACCCACTCGAGTTCATTGTCCGCCGGTGTATCGCTGGCCTGCGCGGCCGATTCTTCTGCCGCCGCCTGCCGCATTGCCTGCGTTTGCGCCGCAGTCAGCGCCGCTTTTGCCACGGGTGAGCTCGCTTCTTCGTTAACGTTGCGCGCCGACAGATTTGCGGCTGCAGTTCCTGCATCCGTTGTCTCTCCGGCCGCCGCGGCAACTCCGCTTTGCGTTGCTCCGGCACTGCCGGCCGCCGCGGTCGCTGCCGCAAGTTCGGCCGCCCGCCTTGCCGCGGACTGGCGTTCTTCTTCGACCAGGCGATCCGCCTCGGCTTCCTGTGCGAGACGCTCCGCTTCTTCCTGCTGGCGCAGTTGCTCTTGTCGCTGTGCCGCCGCCTCGCGTTCGGCTGCGCGTTGGCGCTCCGCTTCGGCTGCAGCCTGCTGTGTCCGGCGCGCTGTTTCGAGGGCGCGCGTCGATGCGCTCAAATCGCTGCTCTGCGGATCGAGCGCACGTGCATCGCGCAACAATTCTCCGGCCTTGTCGAGTTGGCCGTTGTCCATGGCTTCCCTGGCCTGTAGCACCAGCTTGCCGGCGATCAAGACCAGCCCTTGCTTCGCCGCGGTATTCTGCGAGT
>JAHHOT010000106.1 GCA_018677555.1 Gammaproteobacteria bacterium
CTCCTACAGAGGTCGATCCGCGGCCCGACGCGAAGCCGGCCGGCAACGACCTCAGGGACGTGAAGCGATTAGAATGCCGGGATGAGAATGCGCGCGGCGAAGCAGTCCGATATCGATAAGCTGATGGCCTGGTTCGACAGCGCGGAGCGCACGCGCCGCTGGGGCGGGCCGAATTTTGAATATCCCTTCACGCGCGAAAGTTTCCTGCGCGATCTGAAGTGGTCTGCCATGCATTCCTTTTGCCTCGTCGACAAGCATGACGTGATGCTCGGCTTCGGCCAGTTCTACGAAAGGTTCGGCCGCAACCACCTCGCCCGCATCGCGGTTGCCCCGGACGCCCGTGGTCGTGGGCACGGCGTTGTGCTCGTGAACGGGCTCATCGCGGCCGCGGACGCGATGTTTCCCGGGCGCGACAGCTCGCTTTATGTCTACCATGACAACAGCGCTGCGATCGCCTGCTACCGGCATGCAGGTTTTGCAGAATCACCATCGCCCGACGAAGGCGAGACCTTCAGTGACTGCCTGTTCATGATCGCGACTAATGCCGGTTCCTAGTCGACCCGGTTGCGACGCTCGCCGGTCAGGTAAGCGGCGACATTCGCGGCGAGTTCGTTAACGGCGTTCTGCCGGGCCTCGACTGTTGCCCATGCGATATGCGGGGTCATCAGCAGGTTGTCTCCGCGGTAATCGAGCAGCGGGTTGCCGTCCACCGGCGGCTCCTGCGGTAACACATCAATCGCCGCGGCCGCAATCTCGCCCTGTTGCAGGGCCGCCACCAGGGCCGCCGAGTCGATCAGCCCGCCCCGCGCGGTGTTGATCAATATTGCGTCGTTTTTCATGCGCCGGAATTGCTCCGCAGCGAGCATTTCACGCGTATCGTCGTTCAGCGGGCAATGCAGCGATATGACGTCCGATTGTTCGATCAGGTCGTCGAAGTCCGTGCGCCCGTCTCCATCCACCGCCGGCGTGCCGCGGCGGCGGGAAATGAGCAGCTTCATGTTGAACTGTTTCGCTATCTCGCCAACGCCTCGTCCGAGTTCGCCGTAGCCGACAATCCCCATCGTCATCGCGGACAGTTCGCGCAGCGGGTGGTCCAGCTTGCAGAAATTATCGGCTCTTTGCCATTCGCCGGCGCGTACGAGGGAATTGAACTTCGCAAGGCTGTGCGTGAAATTCAGGAGGACGCCAAATACATGCTCCACGACGGATTGAGTGCAATAAGCGCGGATGTTGCACACGGCGACGCCATGCCTGCGCGCGGCGTCGAGATCGACGTTGTCGGTTCCCGTTGCCGTAAGACCTATGAATTTCAGGCTCTTGGCGAGTGCGAAGGTGGCGTCATCGAAGCGGATCTTGTTGGTATAGACGATCTCTACGTCGCGAATGCGCTCGCCCAGCTGCTCCCGCGTGGTGCTGTCGTAAACGGTCAGGTTTTCGACCACCCGCTGCAGGGGCGTGTAGTCGAGGTCTTCGGGTCCGATTGTGCCGTAATCGAGAAAGACAGCCTTCATGAGCGTCGGTTATTCTTGTACCGGGGATGACGAACATGACGGATGAATTCTGGAAACGCAAATCGCTGCGCGAGATGTCGCGCGACGAGTGGGAATCGCTGTGCGACGGCTGCGCGCTATGCTGCCTGCACAAACTCGAGAACGAGGAAACCGGTGAAGTCTTCTTCACCGACATTGCCTGCAAACTGCTGGATACCGAAAGCTGCCGCTGCACCGACTATTCCGCGCGTGCGAAGCGCGTGGCAGATTGCCTTGTCTTGTCGGTCGACGATCCCGAAACCTTCGAATGGTTGCCCGGCACCTGCGCCTACCGGCGCCTGGCGAACGGCGACGACCTGCCCGAATGGCACCCGCTCATCACCGGCGACAGTGATTCCGTGCACGCCGCGGGAATCTCGGTAAAAGGGCGGGTGCGCTCGGAGCGCGACACGAACGAAATCCGCAGCCTGTGGAAGCTGGACTAGCTAAGGGACATTCTGGTTTTTCGGGAGGTACGGCAGCAGGGTTTCGGCGGCGACAGGGAAAAACCAGAATGTCCCCAAAGCCTCGTCGTTTGTAGGAGCGGCGCCCTCGCCGCGACAACCACGCATCGTCGCACTCGCGCCGGGGGCGGCACTCCTACAGGCCATTGCCCGCGGTCGCCGGCCGGCAGTTGCCCTGCACTCAACCGGTGTTCTGCAGCCCCTGCGCGATACCGTTGACGCTTGCGAGGAGCGTGTCGAACAGCTCCTCGTCTTTGTAGTTGGAAAAACGCCAGCGGCGCAACAGGTCGACCTGCATCAGGCTCATCGGGTCGACGTAGGGGTTGCGCAGCATGATGGCTCGCTGCAGCGTGATGTCGTTGTCGAGCAGCGCTTCGTGGTCTGAGTACTTGAGAATCAACTCGGTCGTCAGATTGAACTCGTTCTCGATGATCGGGAAGAACCGGTCGTGCAGGCCGCCGGAAAGCTCTGAATACAGCCGCGCGATACCCAGGTCCGCTTTTGCCAGGACCATTTCGACATCCGCGGTAAGTGCGCGCATGAAATACCAGTCACGGAACATGTCGCGCAGCTGACCTTCGTCGAACTGCTCCACGGCGGCGGCGAGGCCTGTGCCAACGCCGAACCAGCCAGGCAGCACCGAGCGGCACTGGGTCCATGCGAATACCCACGGGATGGCCCGCAGATCCTTGACGCCACGCCCGCTGCGCCGCGACGCGGGGCGCGAACCGATACGCATGCGTTCGATCAGGTCGATCGGGGTAGCGAGCCGGAAATAGTTGTAGAAGTCTTTGGTTTCGTAAACGAGTTTGCGGTAGTGGTCGCGGCTGGCGTCGGCAACGACCTGCATCATGTCGTGCCATTGGGGCTCGTCGCCGCCATGATGCTGCGGCATGGCCGTCGCCAGTGCGACCGAACCGGTGGCCTGTTCCAGCGTGCGCAAAGCGATACCGCGCAAGCCGTATTTCTCGTTGATGATCTCGCCTTGCTCGGTCACCCGAAGGCGACCGTTGACCGTGCCCGGGGGTGAGCCCAGGACTGCCGCGTGAGTCTTGCCGCCGCCGCGGCTGACCGTTCCGCCGCGGCCATGAAACATGGTCAGCTCGATGTTTTGCTCGCGAACCGAATCCACCAGTTCGACCTGTGCATTCTGCAGAGCCCAGCGTGCAGAGACGAGGCCCGAATCCTTGTTGCTGTCGGAATAGCCGATCATGACCATCTGCCGGTCGTTGCGCGTTGTCAGGTGCGCGCGATAAAGCTCGTTACCGAGTAACTCGCGGAGAATGCGCGGGCCGCTCTGCAAATCGTCGACGGTTTCCAGCAGCGGTGCGATGTCCAGCGGCACCTGGCCGCGCTTGTCGTTGAGTTCGCCCCAGTGCGCCAGCAAGATCACGGCGAGAATGTCATCCGCTCCCTGCGTCATGCTGATGATGTACGGGCCGATCGCGTCCTGCCCGTATTTGCGGTGACAAAACGAGATTGCGTGGAACACGCCAAGCGTTTTTCGCGCGGTTACACTTTGCGTGTCCAGCGGCGGTTCTTTCGCCTCAATCGCCTCCACAAGGCGCGTGGTGCGATCCTCGGGAGACCAGTCAATCCAGTCCTCGATGCCCAGCAGCTCACCAACGACTTTGCGGTGCACCAGTGCATCCTGGCGGATGTCCAGCGTCAGCATGTGAAAGCCGAAGGTCGTGATACGACGGAGCAGCCGGCGTACGGCGAACAGCCCGGCGTGATCGCCCTTGTTCGCGGCCAGGCTGTCGGCGATCAGCTCGATGTCGGCCTTGAAACCTTCGGCGTTTTCGTAGGGATAGGCGAGGTCGTCGTAGGTAGCCTGCAAACGCTGTTGAATGAGCCGCAGGAATACCCGATACGGCATGTCGCGGTGACGTGCGGGCACGGCATGGTAGGCCTTCTGAAACGTGCCGCGGTAACGTTCGCTTTGCGTGCACAACGCTTCGCTGACTTCAACCCGGCTGCTGGACTGGCTGAGCTTGGTAGAAAGCGACGCGCATTCCCGGTAGTAACGATCGAGAATCAGGGAGCGTTGCCGCGCCATGGTCGATCGAATCGTTTTCGCATTGACGTTCGGATTTCCGTCCATGTCGCCACCGACCCAGGACGCGAAGTGCACGATGCGCGGGACCTTGAGCGACCGGCCTTCCGCACCGTAAATCCGCTCCGCGGCTGCCTCTATGTCTTCGTAGAACGGCGGCATCGCCCGATACAAGACGTCCGTCACGAAGAACAGGACGTGCTCGAGCTCGTCCGCTACGGTCATTTTCTCCGACGGGTGCTCGTCGGTCTGCCAGCCCGTGGTCACCTCCATCTTGATGTTTTCCAGGCAGGCCTGCGTTTCCTGGGCGGTCATCGTCGGGTTCAGCATGTCGATCAGCCGCCTGACGATGTGCTGTTCCTTGCGCAGGATCGTGCGCCGGGTCGGCTCGGTCGGGTGCGCGGTGAAAACCGGTTCGATGTGCAACGAGTCGAGCAGCTCCTGCAGCGCGGCCAGGTCGAAGCCGGCGGCCTTCAGGCGTACGAGCGTTTCTTCCAGACCGCCGGGCTGGTAGTCGCCGACTTCCTGCAGGTACTCACGGCGACGCCGGATTCGATGCACCTTCTCGGCCGTGTTGACCATCTGGAAGTAGGTCGAGAATGCACGCACGACCTCTATCGCCAGCGACAGGTCGAGGTTCTTGACCAGGTCGGCGAGCTGTTCGCCGGGCAACTCGTTGCCTTCGCGCCGGCGAATCGAGCGGAGCCGTGCGTTTTCGACGAACTCGAACAGGTCGTCTCCACCCTGTTCGCGAATCAGGTCGCCCACGAGCGCGCCGAGCATGCGCACGTCGTTGCGCAAGGCATTGTCCTTGCTTTCGAAAGTAATGTCCTGTCTGCGCATTTCTTTGAGCATGGCGAGGCTCGTCCGCTAGTCGCGGAAATTCTCGTATTGCAGCGGCAGGTCGACGTCTGCATCCTTGAGCAACGCAATCACGGCCTGCAGATCGTCGCGTTTTTTGCCCGACACACGCAATTTGTCGCCCTGTATTGCTGCCTGCACCTTCAGTTTGCTGGACTTGATTTTTTTCACCAGGTCACGGGCGAGCGGCGTGTCGATGCCCCTGCGCAGAATGACTTTCTGGCGTGCTTCGCTGCCGGTGATCTCCGGTTCTTCTTCTTTCATGCACGCGACATCGATACCGCGCCGGGCGATCTTCTGCCGCAAAATGTCGAGCATCTGCTGCAACTGGAAGTCGCTTTGACTGGTCAGTTGAATGGTTTGACCATCGAGGGCGTATTTCGACCCGGTGCCTTTGAAATCGAACCTGGTTGTGACTTCGCGGTTCGCCTGGTCGACGGCATTCGTTGCTTCATGGGCGTCGAAATCGCTTACGACATCGAATGATGGCATTGCATACTCCGGAAGCGTAAATGGTTGATCCGTGATCGATTGGTTTTGTGCTGGTGTCGGGTCGACGAAATCCGCAGAGATGTTGCTGCTTCTTCACTGGCTAATTGTAGCGCATCGTCGGATGATGCGACCGCAGGTCAGGCAGCGTCAATACTGCGCCGATACTTCTTTACCAGCTCAATGAAACGGGGCATCAGGCCGACGTCTTCGTAGACGGGATCCCCGTGATCGTCCTCCCGTATCACTTTTTCGCCGGCGACATAGGGTATCGACGCCTCCAGGTCGCGGATGGCCTGCGCCAGCAGGTCGGTAACGATGCGCTCGCGGTCGGTACCGGGAAACAGCTCGGCCAGTGCCTCGATTCTCGCGGCATCCTCCAGCGGCAAGCGGATCGCATAGCTCTCGCGTGTCGACAGGGGTTTGGGTTCGGTCTTCCAGTCGTCCAACAGCTGTTTGTACGGCATGCGCTGGGTGCTCGCTGTCTCGGGGCGAGGCGACAATAGCAAAAAGCTGGCGAAGTGCCCAGTTATTGGCACAGCGCGGCGCGCTGCATGCGACCACAATACCGGCAACCAGGGAAGGAACACCATGCTTGAATCGACCGCCACAAGAAAAACCTGGCAGCGGCGAATTACGCCGGCGCCGGAAGACGCAGACTTTGCGGGCAGCCTGAACGAGCTGCGCAGGCTCGGGGCCCGGCCACTGCTGGTGCCGGGCAGCCAGCCGCGAACGGTGACCGCCGGCGGCGTGCCGCTGCGCATCTCTGTCTCGGGGCTCGTGCAAAGCAGTGTGCCCAAGGACAGCCTGGTCATGCGACTTGCCATGCTCCTCGAGCAGGGTGTTCCGGTGACCCTGTCGCTGTGCAACCTCGGTGTGGGCGACGATGCACTGCGTAACTTCGAATTGTTCTGCGACTGCCTGGCGAGGCGCCTGCCGAACGCCGGGATTACCACCACGCTGATCGGTCTGTGCGTTGGCTCGCAGTCGATACCGCTTCGCTCGTACCTGGACGTTTCAACGGCGATGCTGGGAGACGGGCCCCGCTACGTGCACCTCGATCGCCAGCAGCTCGTGCGCCACCGTCAGCAGGAGCTGCAGCGACTGGCGGATCGAAACTGGGAGTTCCTGCTGGTGCAGGCGCAAACGGTCAGCCGCGTATTGCCGGTGTATGGCGACACGATCCGGGCGCGCTGTCCGTTGCTGGCGGACGAAGCAGCCGGGTCGGTGCTGCCGCAACTGGGTTTGCGCGTGCCGGCGGACAGCGCGTGGTTGCCGGTTGAATTGTCACTTGCGGACTTTACGGACGGAAACGGCAACCTCGACGAGACTGCGCTTTGCAATGCGGCTCATTCCTGTATTGACGCGTGCGAACAGATTCTCGACCGCCTGGCCTGGCCGTTGCCGCGTCACGACTGGGATGCCGTGAACAACCGCCGTCTGGCGGTGCATCTCTCCGGTCTTGGCGATCTCGTCGCGCAACGCGGTGACGATCCGCGCGACTGGCGTACGCTGAAGTCGCTCGAGCGCATCGTAGGCAGGTTCAGGGCGTCACTTTGGCAGCGCTCGCACGAACTCGCGCTGAGTGGCGGCGTATTGCCGGCAATTCATCTGGACGATCCGTCAAGCTGCTGGACGAGCTCCGAGCATCGCAGTGCCTGGCAGTCGCGCTGGACCGATGCGCTGCGCGAACACGCGGTCAGGCATCGCAATCTGCTGGTCCTTTCGCCGTACTCGGTGCTGCCGGCAAAGGCCGGCCAGGTGCCCGGATTTACCGATTTGTTGCCGGTATTGCACCATGCCGACGCATTGTCGTTTGCTCGTCCGCCGCGGTTTTCTGGCTGGAATATTAACGAATTCAGTATGTTCCACAGGAGGGCTTGGGCAGTTTCCAGCGCCGCGAAGAGCTGACAAGTCGATTGCGGCGGAGGTGCCCAATGAGATACCGTCAATCCTCCGTGCCCTACTTGTTGCGAGGACTCGTTGCAGGCAATCACCCCAGACGCACATGGCGCCGCCGTATTGCTGCTCACAGCATTTGCGCTGTTCCTGTTTACACGCGACAACCTGCCGCTCGAAACTTCGAGTCTGACCATCCTCATACTGCTCGTTGCCGGCTTCCAGATTTTTCCTTACGAAAAAGACGGGGTCACGCTCGGAGCGCCTGAGTTCTTCGCCGGCTTCGGCAACGAGGCACTGGTAGCAATCTGCGCGTTGTTGATCGTTGGCAAAGCACTCGAAACAACCGGTGCGTTGCAGCCACTGGCGACGGTCGTCAGCAGGGCCTGGTCAAGCCGGCCGCTTCTGGCATTGCTGGTCACGCTGATCGCCGGCGCTGTGTTGAGTGCGTTCATGAACAACACGCCGATCGTCGTGTTGCTGATGCCGATCCTCGTCGGCGTGTCGTTACGCGTGAAATTTCCGGTTTCGGGTGTGATGTTGCCCATGGGCCTTGCGACGATAATCGGCGGCATGTCGACGACGATCGGAACTTCGACCAATTTGCTGGTCGTCGGCATTTCGCGCGACCTGGGGATGAACGAATTCAGCATGTTCGATTTCGTGTGGCCGGTGTTCCTCGTTGGCGGCTTCGGCATCCTGTTCCTCTGGATTATCGCGCCTCGCATGTTGCCTGACCGTATCCCGCCGCTGGCCGACACGACGCCGCGTATCTTTAACAGCCAGCTGCATGTCACGGAGGGCAGTTTCGCTGACGGCAAGACGCTCTCGGAGGTCCTGGCGAAGACCAACGGTCGCATGCGTGTGGACCGGATCCAGCGCACGGAGTCACTGTTTCTCGCCAAACTTCCCTCGGTGCAGCTGCAGCCGGGCGACCGCCTGTTCGTCAAGGACTCGCCGGAAAACCTCAAAGACTTTGAAATGCTGCTGGGTGCAACGCTCTACAATATCTCGGACGACGAGCACCCGGTTGGCGAAGATACACCGCTCACGGCCGAAGGCCAGCAACTCGCCGAAGTCGTCGTTACGCGCGGATCGCCGCTGCACTTGCGCAGCCTCGCGACCGCGCGCTTCACCGGCAGCTACGGCCTCATTCCGCTGGCGCTGCATCGTGCCAGGGCACCGAGTTCGCAGGTCACCGGCGACCTCAACAGCGTCCGCCTGCGCGCGGGCGACGTGTTGCTCGTGCAAGGCACGCGCGATGCGATCGACCAGCTCAAGGACAGTGGCACCATGCTGGTACTCGACGGCACCACGGACCTGCCGCATACGCACCGCGCGAATCGCGCACTGGGCGTCATGGGCGGCGTGGTGCTGGCAGCGGCAACGGGCTTGCTGCCGATCTCGGTCAGCGCGCTTATCGGCGTGGGCCTGATGTTCGCCCTCGGCTGTCTTAACTGGCGCGACGCCGCGCAGTCGCTTTCGACACAGGTGATCATGATCATTGTTACCAGCCTCGCGCTCGGTCGCGCGTTGATGGACACGGGGATGGCGGATTATCTCGCGTTTGGATTCGTGAACATTGCGCAAAACCTGCCGGTGCCGCTGATCCTGTCCTCGTTCATACTGATCATGACCCTGATGACCAACATCGTCTCGAACAACGCAGCGGCCGTGATCGGCACACCGATCTCGATTTCGATTGCGCAACAACTCGGTGCGAATCCGGAGCCGTTCGTGCTTGCCGTGCTGTTCGGTGCAAACATGAGTTTTGCGACACCGTTCGGTTATCAGACGAACCTTCTCATACTCAGCGCGGGCGGCTACAAGTTTTCCGATTTCCTGCGCGTCGGCATACCACTCACCATTATCATGTGGATCGGTTTCTCGATAGCACTGCCGTTCCTCTACGACCTCTAGGGGCTGTGATTACAACGCCGAAATGGCCCCGGGCGCTTTGTCGCTTGACCTGCCTGTGTGGCGCGGTGATACTCGGTCGCATGATGCATAGCGTTTCAGCACAATCCGGCCGGAAAGGAACCTGGTGGTGGCTGCCCCGAGAGGAGTGGGCGGCTCGCTGACGACAGACTGAGACAACGAATACCGACAAAGCCCATCTCCACACGCCGCGGGGATGGGCTTTTTTTATTAACAGCGCAAAGCTCGAACGCGCAAAACCGGGATCGAGTTATGCAGGCACCGTTTGACATTGCAGCAGACCTGGATACGCCAGTTTCAGCTTATCTGAAGCTGCGCGGCATGCAGCCGCGCTTTCTGCTCGAGAGTGTCGAGCGCGGTGAGCGCCTGGCGCGCTATTCATTTGTCGGCTTCGGCGATGCGCTGGAAGTGCGCATGGACGACGCCAGGCTCCACATCGGCGACGTTACGCGCGATCGGCCGTGCACGAGTGGCGACTATCTCGCGGCGCTGCGCGATGCACTGAGCAAAGCGCCGCGGCCGCAGCCGGAACTCGACGACCTGCCTTTCGGCGGCGGCCTCGTCGGGGTATCCGGGTACGACGTGGTACGCATGTTCGAACGCCTGCCCTGCAGCAACCGCAGCACGGGCAATTTGCCGCAGGCCGCTTTTTGTGCGCCATCGTCGCTGCTCGTGTTCGACCATCTTACGCGCCGCGTCGCATTGCTGCACGATGGGCCGGAATCCGAGCGCGCGGCAATTCGTAAAGAAGTCATCAGGGCGCTACGCGGGCCGCTGCCTAACGGCCGTCAGGCGGTGAGAACCGCGCAGCCAGCAGCGCGAATGTCCGAAACGAGTTTCTGCGAACGCGTGGAGGCGTGCCGCGAGTACATCGCCGCGGGCGACATTTACCAGATCGTTTTGTCGGTGTTGTTCGACGGGCAAAGCAATGTGGCGCCGTTCGAAGTCTACCGGGCGTTGCGCCTGCTCAATCCATCCCCGTACATGTTCTTTTTCGAATTCGGTGACCTGCAGGTTGCCGGTTCGTCGCCGGAAGCGCTGGTCAAGCTGAACAACGGCCTCGCCTCGCTGCGCCCGATCGCCGGCACCCTGCCGCGCGGCTCCACGCGCGAAGAAGATGCCGACAACGAGGCGCGCCTGCTCGCGGATCCGAAGGAATCTGCGGAGCACGTGATGCTGGTCGACCTTGCAAGAAACGATCTCGGGCGGGTCGCTGCACCCGGTTCGATTCGCGTCGAGCCCTATCGTGCGATCGAACGTTATAGCCACGTCATGCATATCGTCAGCGGCGTGCAGGGAATGCTCGACAGTCAATTCGATGCGTTCGATCTGTTCGCGGCCAGCTTCCCGGCGGGCACGCTGGTCGGCGCACCGAAGGTTCGCGCAATGCAGATCATCGATGAGATGGAGGAGACCGGCCGCGGGCTCTATGCGGGAACGGCCGGCTACTTCGGGCTGACCGGCGACATGGACCAGGCAATCACCATCCGCACAATCGTGTTCGAGGGCGACCGCTACAGTTTCCAGGCCGGTGCGGGCATCGTTGCGGACAGCGTGCCGCAAAACGAGTACCGGGAGGTGCTGGCGAAGAGTGCGATTCTGCGCAAGGCGCTGGAGATCGCGGGGGAAGGGCTGTGACCGCGCCGCGCATGCTGCTGATCGATAATTACGATTCGTTCACCTACAACCTGGTGCAGGCTTTCGCTGCGCAAGGGGCCGAGGTGCTTACGTACCGTAACGATGCGCTTGGCGTTGACGAGGCGATGCGCCTCGAGCCGACTCACCTCGTTATCTCGCCGGGGCCGGGACGCCCGGAAGATGCAGGCGTATCCGTCGCAATGATCGATGCGTTTCGCGGCAAGTTGCCGATACTTGGCGTCTGTCTCGGTCATCAGTGCCTGGTGCAATACTTCGGCGGCAAAATCGTGCGTGCGGAACGACTGATGCACGGCAAGACGTCCATGGTTCAGCATGACAACAAGTCGGTGTTCGAGGGTCTGTCGCAGCCATTCGAGGCGGGGCGTTATCATTCATTGTGCGCCGAAGAGGGCAGTCTCCCGCAGGATCTCTTGATTTCGGCGCAGACGGAAAGAGGCGAAATAATGGGGGTTCGCCACGTGAGTCATACGATGGAAGGTGTACAGTTTCACCCGGAGAGCATCCTGACGCCGGAAGGCGACAGGTTGATGGCCAACTTCCTGGGAATGTCCAATGGCAAATGAATATTCCGCCGTCCTCGAGCGTCTGCTGAGCGGTGACTCGTTGACCGGGAACGAGGCAGCCGACCTGATGCGCGGCCTCGCGGAAGGCGCGATGGATGCCGCATTGGCAGGCGCGTTACTGGCTGCGCTGCGCGCCAAGGGGGAAACAGCCGACGAGATTCGTGGATTCGCAACGGCGATGCGTGAGCTTGCGGTGAATCCGCAGATTCCGGAGGGCCCGCCGACGGTCGATACGGTCGGGACCGGTGGCGACGGTTCCGGCAGCCTGAACCTGTCGACCGGCGCTGGCTTGCTTGCTGCCGCCTGCGGCGCGCGCGTGGTCAAGCACGGCAACCGGTCCGTTTCGAGCCGCTCCGGCAGCGCCGACGTGCTCGAATGCCTCGGCATGCCGCTACCGCTCGATTCGCAGGCGGCGCTGGACAGCCTGGCGGCACTCGGATTCACGTTCCTGTTCGCACCGGCCTATCACCCGGCGATGAAAGCGATAATGCCGGTGCGCGCGGCGATGGGCGTGCGCACCGTGTTCAATCTGCTGGGCCCGCTGACCAACCCGGCGACGCCGCCGTACCAGCTTATCGGTGCATTCAGTCGCGATGCTGCGCGGCTGATGGCGGACACACTGGCGGGAATGCCGATCGAACGCGCATTCGTCGTGCACGGTGAGCCGGGATGGGATGAGGCGTCGCCGGTCGGCGAATTCATGTTGCTGGATGTGCGCGCTGGCGCGGTCGAGGAGCAAACCCGGACGCCGGAGCAGTACGGCGTTTCGCGTTGCAGCCCGGAGCAGCTGATGGGCGGCGACGCAGCGCATAATGCAAGCGAGCTGGCCAAGGTTCTTGACGGGGACGATCGCGGCCCGCATCGCGACGCACTGCTGATGGGCGCATCACTCGTACTCGAAGTGACTGGCGTCGCGGCCGATGCTGCAGCCGGCGTCGAGGCAGCGGCGGCAAAGATTGACGACGGTGCTGCAGCGACTTTTCTTGAATCGTTCCGGGCGCATTTTGCAGCCTGATGAGCGACTTCCTGCAACAGATGGCGAAGCTCAGCGAGGAACGCGCAGCACGCGCGAGAATACGCGCCGATGACCTCGATCGCCCGATCGCCCGGCTCGTACTGAAGGACTTTGACATCATCGCGGAGATCAAGACGAGCTCGCCGTCTGAAGGTGAGATTGCGTCAGCCGCATTCAGCCTGGACCGGCAGGCCCGCGCGTACGCACGGAACGGCGCGGCCGCGATATCGGTGTTGACCGAGCCGAGCCGTTTCGGTGGCGATCTTGCGCATATTCGACAGGTTGCTGATCTCATCGCCCGGCAGGACGTTGCCGTGATGCGCAAGGACTTCCTGGTCAAGCCGGTGCAGGTGCTGGAAGCGCGTGCGGCCGGCGCAAGTGGTGTATTGCTCATAGCTGCGATGCTGAACGACCAGGAGCTGGGCAACATGCTTGCCTGTGCCTGGGAGCACTCCATGTTCGTATTGCTGGAGTCATTCGATAGCGTCGACCTGCGCCGCTCGTCCAAACTGCTGCGGCGCGAGCGCAACCTGGAGAAAGCGGCAGACGCGCAGCTTTTGTTTGGCGTCAACACGCGCAACCTGCGCGACCTCGAGGTCGATCAGACACGCTTGCTGCGGCTCGCCCACGATCTGCCGCGCGAAGTCGTTTGCGTCGCGGAAAGCGGTTTGCATTCGGCTGAGGACGTGGCCGACGTTGCCAGCTGGGGATACCGCGCGGCACTGGTCGGCACGGCACTGATGAAGTGCGACAATCCGGGTCAATTGCTGGCGCAAATGCTGGCGGCCGGACGCGCACGGGTGGCAGCGTGACCACGCTGGTGAAAATCTGCGGCCTGCGCGATCGCGAAACGGTCGACGCCGCCGTTGCGTGCGGCGCGGATGCCGTGGGCTTTGTTTTCGCCGACTCGGTCCGGCGTGTAACCACCGCCGAAGCGAAAGCCGCCGCCGCGAATGTTCCGGACGACGTTTTGCGCGTAGCGGTAATGCTGCATCCGTCGCGCGAGGAATGGAACGAAGTCGCAGAGAACTTCCGGCCCGACGTGTTGCAGACGGACATCGACGATTTTGACTACCTCGACGTGCCTGCCGATATTCGTCGCTGGCCGGTCATCCGCGAGGGATCTGCGACGGTGACCGGGATGCCGGACACGTTCGTCTACGAGGGCAGGCACAGCGGCAAAGGGCAGCGGGTCGACTGGAGCCGTGCCGCACAGATAGCACGATCCGGTAACATGATTCTGGCGGGCGGCCTCGCTCCGTCGAACGTGGCGGCCGCCATAAGCGAGGTTGCACCCTTCGGCGTCGACGTATCCAGCGCAGTCGAGAGTCGGCCGGGCGTAAAAGACTTGCACAGGATCGAAATGTTTATTGCTGCAGCAAAAGGCGCGGCAGGGGAAGTCAATGAGTTCCGTAATAAAGAGTAGCGAGAGCGAAGAATTGCTGCAGGCGTTGCTGGACGGCCGCTTGCCTGACGAGCGTGGGCGCTTCGGGCCGTTTGGCGGGCGCTACATCCCGGAGACCCTCGTGCCCGCGTTCGAACGCCTCGAGCAGGGCGTGCGCGAGCACCTGCCGAGCGAAAGTTTTCAGGAAGACTACGCGCGGGAGCTTCGGGAGTGGGTTGGCCGGCCGACGGCATTGAGCTTCGCGCCACGCCTGAGCGAGCGCTGGGGTACGGAAGTGTGGATCAAGCGTGAAGACCTGGCGCACACCGGCGCGCACAAGATCAACAACGCGATCGGCCAGGCGCTGCTTGCGAAACGTCTTGGTGCCGAGCGCGTCATTGCGGAAACCGGCGCCGGCCAGCATGGCGTGGCCTCGGCCGCAGCCTGCGCGCGCCTCGGTTTGCCGTGCCGCGTCTACATGGGCGCGGTCGATATCGAACGCCAGGCGCCCAACGTCGATCGCATGCATCGACTGGGCGCGGAAGTATTTCCGGTCGAATCGGGCGACAAGACCCTGCGCGCGGCAATCGACGAAGCGTTGCGTGAATGGGTATCCGACCCCGCCGGCATTTACTACCTGCTCGGTTCTGCGGTCGGCGCGCACCCCTATCCTTACCTGGTTCGTGAGTTGCAATCGGTCATCGGCAAGGAGTCGCGTGAGCAAATGACGCGGCAGGCCGGCGGGCTGCCGGACGCCGCGTTCGCCTGTGTCGGCGGTGGTTCCAACGCGATCGGATTGTTCTATCCGCTGTTGAACGACCCGATCGAGTTGATCGGCGTGGAAGCAGGTGGCATCGGCAACGGCCTCGGCGAGAATGCGGCGACACTTGCCACCGGGACGCCCGGTGTTCTGCAGGGCAGTTACTCGATCATCCTGCAGGACAAAGATGGCAACGTGCAGGAGACGCAGTCCGTTTCGGCAGGACTCGACTACTCGGGTGTCGGGCCCGAGCACGCGCTGCTGCAGGCCGTTGGCCGCGTAAAGTACGTTGCTGCCAGCGACGACGAAGCCCTCGAGGCGCTCGAAGAGTTGTGCGAACTCGAGGGTATACTCACCGCGCTCGAAACGGCGCATGCCTATGCGTATGCGAAAAAGTGGTCGGTCGACAACCCGGTTAAGCGCGTGTTGATCGGCAACTCCGGGCGCGGAGACAAGGACATGCCGACGTTGACGAAATATCCACCGAGGACGCGCAAGCATGCTGGCGCATGAAAAAATAAGCGCTGCAATCCGCGACGCGAATGCCGACGGGCGCACGGCACTGGTGCCCTTCGTCACGGCTGGCTACCCGCAGCCGGACGAGTTCATGGCAACCCTCGAATCCATCGCCGGCATTGGCGATGTGGTGGAGATCGGCGTGCCGTTTTCGGACCCGATGGCGGACGGCATGACGATTCAGCGATCGAGTTTCGCCGCGATCGAAAACGGTGTGACCCTGCGTTGGATTTTCGAGCAGCTTGACGGCAACCACATCGATACGCCGTTGCTGATGATGTCCTACCTCAACCCGCTGCTTGCGTTCGGCTACGAAAAACTGGCGGAACGGGCCCGCGAGACGGGCGTGTGCGGCTTCATCGTGCCCGACCTGCCGTACGAGGAAAGCGCAGACCTGCGTGCGGCGCTCGAGGCGCAGGGCCTCGGCCTGGTGCAGCTGGTGACGCCCGCAACGCCGGCCGGTCGCCGCAAGATGCTGGCGGAGGCGTCACGAGGTTTCGTATACGCCGTGACCATTACCGGCATCACCGGCGGTGACGATGGCCTGCCTGCCGACCTTGCCGGATACCTCGACGCGGTCACGGCGGCGTCGCCGATTCCCGTATGCGCCGGCTTCGGAATTCGCGCGGCCGATGACGTGCGGAATGTCGGTCGTCATGCTGCCGGGGCGATAGTCGGGTCCGCGCTGGTCGAAGTGCTGGAACGCGGCGAGAATCCCGCCGAATTTCTGCAGTCGCTGACGCTCGCCGCCCGATGAAAAAACTGATCTCGTCGAGCTCGATCGTCGACATTGCGCATTACCGGAATCTCCTGTCCAGCGAAGGCATCGAGACCTTCGTGCGCAACGAGCACCTGGGCTCGATCGTCGGCGAGATTCCCTTTTCAGAAGTGTGGCCCGAACTGTGGGTGGTTAACGATCTTGACTACGATCGCGCAAGACAGCTGATCGACGGCTCGGTCGTGGAAGAAAGCCCCAAAGCACCATGGCGCTGCGCGAGCTGCGGCACGGAGAACGAGGGTCAGTTCGCTGCCTGCTGGAGCTGCGGGACGCACCATGCCTGACACCGGCCCGGCCACCACAGTGTGACCTGGGTCACCGAAATGCTGCCACGCGCCGGCCATTCTTGCACTTTCAGCACGTGAAACCGGGGCGAACACGATGTCGCAGAAAGGATTCACCCTCACGGAACTGATCATCGCCGTTGCGATATTCGCCCTGATGGCAGCCATTGCCGTGCCGCGTTACGCGGCGATCAATACGCAAACACGCCAGGCGTCGATCGAAGCGCTCGCAAGCCACGTCAACAACAGTGCCCGCCTGACCAACAAGGTCTGGTCGTCCGCCGGCAGCCCGGACGAGATCGTCATCGAAGGCCGCATCATCGACATCGAACACGGCTTCCCAACCGACCAGTCGATCGGCAGCATCGTCGTGAACAACGGCGACTACCTGTTCGGCGACGGCTACTGGAAACACAAGCAAACGGGGCGCGACGAACGCTGCGCCGTCCTCTACATCCCGCCCGCGGCCGACGGCGGCCAGTACCAGGTCATCAGCTACACCGAAGGCTGCTGAAGCCCAACCGCAACCGGCCGGCAGCGAGCTTACTTCCTTACGCGAATGGCTCGCCGCGCAGTCTTCTGTAGGAGCGTCGCCCCCGGCGCGACAACTAATACGCGTCACAGTCGCGGCGAGGGCGCCGCTCCTACCGATGACAAAGCTGCGGTCCGAAGCCGATCACAAGCGCCTCGACGCGTCACAGTCGCGGCGCGGGCGACGCTCCTACGGGAGACAGAATTACGGTCCGGTGCCCGGAGCGGCGGACGTCACGGCATGCCGCGGGCAAGCAGGCGGGTGCCCGCGATCTCACTTCTCAGTATCGATGCAACCTTGTCGGCATGGATGGGCCGGCTGATCAGGAAGCCTTGCGCCAGGTCGCACTGGCAGCTGCGCAGAAACTCGAATTGCGGGAGCGTTTCGACACCTTCGGCGGCAACCTCGATGTCGAGACCGCGCGCCATGGCGATGGCCGCGCGAATGATGCGCTGGTGGCTGTTGTTCTCCTCGACGTCCTGGATCAGCGACTGGTCGAGCACGAAGCTGTCGATCACGCCGGTGTCGAGCGAACTGAACGACACGTCGCGAATGCCGAAGTGATCGAGTGACAGCCTGACACCGAGTTTGCGCAAACCCTGCAAGGTGTCGAGCTCGTTGGAGCGTTGGCGCACGATGTCGCCGTCGCCGATCTCGAGTTCGATGCAGCCGGGGTCCAGCATGGTGTCGGTGATCGACTTGGTCACCGCTTCGACCAGGCGGCCGTACACGAGTTGCTGCGGGGAAAGATTGATCGCCATCGACAGGTCAGGCAGTTCGAACTGGTTTTGCCACGCGGCGAGCTGGCGGGTTGCGGTGTCCAGCACCCACTCGCCGGCGGAGTGAATGAGGCCGGTGCTTTCGAGGATGCTGAGAAAGCGTGCCGGCGGCAGCAGGCCGAAGCGCGGATGCTGCCAGCGCAGCAGCGCTTCCAGTCCGATCAGGCGGCCGGAACCGACGTCAATGCGTGGCTGGTAATGCAGCACGAACTCTTCGCGAACCAGCGCATGGCGTAATCCTATCTCGAGCTCTTCGCGCTGCTCGAGCTTGCTGTTGAGCACGTTGGAGTAGTACTGGAAGCGGCCGCCACCGCGGTTCTTCGCCTGGTACATGGCGAGGTCGGCGGCCTTGATCAGGCGCTCGGCGGTTTCGCCGGAGCCCGGATAGATCGCAATGCCGATGCTCGGCGTGGCGTATACCTCGCTACCCTTGACGTCGTATTTCTCGGACAGCACGAGCACCAGTTTCTGTGCTGCTGCCGCCGCGTTATTCGGCTCGCCGAAATCTTCGAGACAAACGACAAACTCGTCGCCACCCCAACGCCCGGAGAAGTCGCCGATACGCGTGTTGTCGATGAGACGGCGGCCAACCTGGCGCAGCAATTCGTCGCCGATGTCGTGTCCGAGCGTGTCATTGACGGATTTGAAGCGATCGAGATCGATGAACAGGACCGCGATCGGGCTGTTGCGGCGCTGGCTGCGGCCCATGGCCTTCTCCAGCTGGCGCGTGAACAGGCGCCGGTTGGGCAGCAAGGTCAATTCGTCGTATTGCGCGCGCTTTTCGAGCTCGACGGTACGGCGCATGACCTCGGTGACGTCGCGGAAGGTGATCACGCCGCCGGTCAGCGACTGGCTGCCGTCGTACAGGCCCTGCCCGTTGATGCTGAGCACCGTGTCGGACTGGCCCGCCTGGCGATACACGGCCACCTGGTTCGAAAATTTCTGTCCGCGACAGGCTTGCACCAGCGGCAGCTCGTCATGCTGAATCGGCGTCTTGCCATCGGCCGCGATACTGCAGAATTTCTTGCCCCAGTCGCCGTTCGGCAGGTTGCGCGGCCCGAGGCCCAGGATTGACCGTGCCGCCGGATTGATGTCCAGCACGTGGCCATGCTGGTCGGCAACAATGACGCCATCGTTGATGCTCTTCAGTATCGACAGCACCGTGTTGTCGCTGTCCGACAAGCGTGCAACGAGCTGGTGCCGCTGGATCGCGTGATCGAATATATTCTGAATGTCTTCAATGTCGAGATTGTCCGTGCACACATAGCCTTGCGCGCCGGCCGAAACGGCAGCGATGCCGCGATGTTCCCGGTCCCGGCTGGTCACCGCGACCAGTGGATACGCCGACAGGGAATTGATCAGGGATTGCAGGGTTTGACCGGACTGCGCGATCGCCGGGCCCACCTCGAACAGCACCAGCTCGACCCACTCGGGAATGTCCCGCAGGGTCATCGACGGCGAGCGGCCGAAGTACCCGCACACTGGCGAGTTCTTCAGGTTCTCGACGAAATCGGCGGCAAACGCGCTGCCGCCGAGATACAAGATGGATCTCCCCGCCATCAGTTCTGTGTCGCCTCCGGTGGCAACTCGACAGGGATTTTTTGTGCGCGGCTCAAGTCCGGACCATCAACAGTGAGTGCCATAATTATTATTGTTCAATTCGCCGAAGCTGGCCCCGCAACCGAAGGGCCTGACGCATAATACCAGAATCGCGGCGAAACTCAGTATGAATCAATAATTTGGCCGCATTTTCGAGGCTCATTGGTGGATTTGGCGGGTACACTTAAACCTGCGGTCGGCGACCGGTATCAAACTAGTAAAGCATGGGGAGATCTCGCTATTGGAAGCGCTTATGGCCGCCGGCAATGTCTGTGAGGAGACGCCGGCGGTGACGGCAGAGCCTGCCACGGAGGAGGCACGCTGGGTCGAGAAGGCCCGGCGGTCGGATACCGGGGCGTTCGAAAAGCTCTACAGGCGGCATGTGGACAAGGTCTACGGCCTTTGCCTGCGGATGACGGGCAACACGAGCGAGGCGGAAGATTGTACCCAGGAGGCATTCATCCAGGCATGGAGCAAACTGGATAAATTTCGCGGCGACAGCAGCTTTGCGACCTGGATTCACCGTGTGGCGGTCAACGCTGTCCTCGGCCGGATGCGCAAGTCGCGCCGCGAACAGGACCGGATTCGCGCGGTCGGCGAGATTGCACCGCCGCGCGAGTCGATCGGCGACAGCGGCAATTTGCAGGATATGGAAGCGGCGATAAACGAACTACCGAGCGGTGCCAGGCATGTCTTTGTGCTGCATGCGGTATACGGATACAGCCATGATGAAACCGGCAACATGCTGGGCATCGCCGCGGGCACATCGAAGGCGCAGCTGCATCGCGCCAAACGATTGCTCGCACAACAGCTGAAGACAGCAAGTGGTGAAGTATGAACGACGACATCGATAACAAAGACGACGAGATCATGCAGGCCGCGGCCGGCCTCGCCACCGAGGTGGCGCCCGGGCGCGACCTCTGGTCCGGTATTGAAGCCGCGATCACGGCGCCCGCCAGAACCGGCCGCTCGCGGTGGAACTCGGTGTGGGCACAGGCCGCCGCGGTAGTGCTGCTGGTGGGCGGATCATCGGGCGTGACGTACCTGGCGATGAAGGAGCCCGCGTTCGAGCTGCAGCCGAATAACGGGCCGAATTTGAAACAGCTCGAGTTCGAGCCGGTCGCCGGCAGCTTCGGCAGTCAGTACAACCTCGGCAGCGACTACCTGGTGGCGCATCGTGAACTGGACGCGCGCCTGAACCAGCAGCTCGAACGGTTGCCGGCGGAAACGCGGGAAGATGTGCGCAAGAACATCGAAACGATTCGTGCAGCAATACGCGACATCAATAAAGCGCTGGCCGACGAACCCGACAACGTGTTGCTGCAGGACCTGCTGCTCAGCACCTACCGCGAAGAGATGGATCTCATGATCAAGGTCGATGGCCTGGCCAGCGCGGTAGTACGCCGCAACGACATTTGAGGTATTTTGCAATCGCAGGAGGGGCTCGCGAAAACTGCACCTGCACCGGAAGTGACGAGAGATAAACGATGAAGAGACTAATATGCAACGCGGCCTCTGCAGCGATTGCGCTGGCCGCCGCGAATATCGCGGCCGCCGAGGAATTCAGGGAAATCATGGACGTCAGCCCCGAGTCCTATATCGAGATTTCCAATACTGCCGGCGACATCGAGGTCGAAGGCTGGTCGCGCAACCAGGTCGAGGTAATTGGCGAGCTGGGCCGGGGGGTCGAGGACCTCATCTTCGAACGGCACGGCGACGAAGTGGTCATCAAGGTGAAGGTGCCCAGGCGGAACTCCTCGCAGATTTCCAGCGACCTGCACATCAAGGCGCCGGAACGGAGCTCCCTGAACGTCTACGGCGTCAGTGCGGACATCGACGTCTCCGGTATACGCGGCGAGATGAAACTCGCGACCGTCAGCGGCGATGTCGACGTCGAAGTTTACGGCGAGGATGTCGAGGTTTCATCGGTGTCCGGCGACGTCGAGCTGCAGGGAGACGACGAGGACATGCGCGCCGACGTGCATTCGGTTAGCGGTGACGTTGACGTGCAAAACCTGTCCGGCGAGATCGAGGCGGGTTCTGTCAGCGGCGACCTGGCTATCGTGGACAGCTCGTTCGACCGGGCCATGCTCAATACCACGAACGGCGACCTCGTGTTCCGCGGCGAGCTGCGAAAAGGCGGACGCATGGATATGGAAACCATCAACGGCGAGGTTGACCTCAGGTTCAGAGGCAAGGTATCGGCCAAGTTCGACATCTCTACCTTCAACGGCCGCATCAATAATTGCTTCGGCCCGAAGCCGGAGCGCACCAGCAAGTACACGCCCGGCTACGAGGTCAACTTCACCGAGGGAGACGGTGACGGCCGCGTCAGCATCAACACCCTGAACGGCGGCGTCCGCCTCTGCAAGGATTGATACCTCGACGCCTCCGCCGCCAATCAAGACCTGTAGGAGCGCCGCCCCCGGCGC
>JAHHOT010000217.1 GCA_018677555.1 Gammaproteobacteria bacterium
TCAGGCGCCCGGACGGACGCGCGGTGCCACGCTGTGGCTATCGTGCGGCCGACATGCGTGACGACGTTGCAAATGAGAATGATTCCACAAATCCCTCACGTGAGGGATTGTTGAACAGGTTGGAAAAAACAGAGAGGCAGCATTCGCCGCCGATTCTGTCGGGATAGGCAACGCCTGCTGCCGGTTCGCGACAGCAGCAGCCGCGAGAATTGCCGCTCCTTTGGAACGGCACCGGGACCCGCTCGGCCACAGCCAAACACTCAGGGCCGGTACCAGATCGGCGAGGACCAGGCCATCTCGCGGATGATCTTGGGAATGTCGGAGTCGGCATCGCACACGGCGGGGCGCTCGGCTTCCTCGATGCGCAGGCAGTCGTGCACGCTCCAGCGTGCGCTCGGATTCTCTACCGCACGCAGGTAATAGAAAGCGGGTTGTTGCGGATCGAATTCCGGGTCGGTAAACACGGTGCACAGTTTGTCGTGCCCTTCACCAAATCGCTCGCCCGTGTCGAGATCGACGCCGGCATCGTTATCTGCCGAACCTGCGACATTGAATACCTTGTAGTTCTTGCGGTTATCCTTATCCAGCCATCCCTTGATGACCTGCAGCATTTGCAACGGCGCGGACTCGACCAGGTCGGCTGTTGCGCTTGCGAGGAACATAGGTGCAGCGCGATCGGGTCGCTCGCCGAGGTCGGCGCCCATCGGCACGCCGCTGGCATATGCCTGCTCGAGCCGATCCGGCGCATCGCAGAGACCGGCCGGGTAGTTCCAGCTGGCGAAAAATCTCGGCTCGATGCGCGGGCCGCTGGTGCCGAATACTTCCCTGCGCTGTAGCGCGTCGAAGATCGCGTCGCGGGAATTTTCCACGGCCCAAACACCGGCGAGGCCGCCGGGGTTGCCTTCCACGCCGCTGGTCAGCAGGCCGGGCTGCAGGCGCTCCTCCGGTGTCGCTTCCCGCGACACGTGCCCGCCCCAGTTCTGTTCGTCGGTGGCGCCGGGCGTCGATGAATGCGTGTCGGTGCTCGCGATGATGCCGAGCTTGGCCGAATTGATTCCGAGCTCGCGCTCGTCGTCGAGCCCGGACAGCAGGTGCGAGCGCAGGAAATCGGTTTCGTGTACGCAGCCGCCGCCGAGCATGCCGTCGGCACCGGTGCCGTCGCCGCATTCCTCTGTCGTGACAGTGACAGCTTCGGTCTGTAGCTGCATGTCCTGTATGCCGATGCGCGTCGTCGCCCGGGCCTCACCCATGCGGCGCACGGCCTCGATGTCGCATAGCTCGTCCGGTTCGCCGTAGATGGCGGCGAGTCCGTTGATGCATTCCGAGTTGCCCTTGTGCTGGAAAATTTCGATCACGGGTTCGTGTTCGAGCCGAGCTTCGGCATGAGCGCGCTTGTGGTCGTCGAGATTCTCGACGCCGTGGTCGTGTTCCCCGCCGAGCGGTTCGAACATACGGCCGTTGGCGAGGTTGCTGTTATGCGGAATTGTTACCCAGGAACAGCCGTCCGCCTCGGGGCAGCTTTCTTCCAGCTCTTTCCAGAGCTGCTGATCGGTCGGCGCTTCGATGTAGCTGACCGGTATTTCCGGAACGACGTGATTGCGAAAAATCACGTTTCGGTGGATGTTCGACAGCCCGGGAGTACCGGTGTACTCGTAGCCAATGAAGCTCGTAAACTCGCAGGTCGCGCTGCGGTCGTAGGCATTGTCGGCGGCGGCGATCATCTCCTGCCACGGCCCTTTGGACCACTCGCGGCACAGTTCCCCGTCGTCGCCGCACAGCGCAGCAAAACGTTCCGGCTCCTCCATATTGACGATCGTGCCGAGCAACAGCATGCCTTGCCGTTCGCTCGAGCGATAGTTGGCACAAAAATCGGTATCGTACTTCGGTGATCCGGGTGTACGGCAAAGTGCGCGCTCGCCCAGGAACTCGCCGTGGTCAGTCACGGACACGAAATCCAGCGGTCGTTCCAGCTTGATGCGCCCAATCGCGTTGCCCTCGTCGTCGAGGGGGAAAAACGGAATCGCTTCTCCCCGGGCGAACAGGTTGGCGTGCTCCGGATAGGTTTCGAGGCTGTTGGCGGCTGCATCGAAGGAATAAGCGCTGTGCACGTGCAGGTCGCCGAATAACGCCTGTCGGGTCGGCCGGTAGTCGCTGCACGGCTCGCGTTCTTCCGTGTAGGTGACGAGGCGTATTTCCTTTTCCGGCGCCGGCTGGCGATCCGCCTGCTTGCAGGCTGCCGCGATTAACGATGTGATCGCCAACAGTGCGCCAATTTTCATTCGAGTCGTTGCTGTCATTTACTCTGTCCCCGGGTTTTGCGCGGCGTACAGGTTGCGCGCGCGATCCAGCACCCAGGCCTGCAGCGCATCGCTTTCTTCTCTGGACAGGATGCCCTTGAAGCCGGGCATGCCCAGCGGTCGCAGCGTACCTTCGAGGACGATCTGGTCCCATATCGCGTGCCGTTCCGCACTCGTGTAGCGCAGGTCCGGTACCAGTCCGCCGCTGATCGCTCCGTCGCCGTGACAGTGCCAGCAGCGGTCGAAGTACGTGCTTCTGCCAAGCGCAAGCTGTTCTTCGCTGGCATCGCCCGGCGGTGGCTCCGCGAGCACTGGCCGCACTTTGGGCTCGGGAATCGGCAACGACGCGTCACCGCCAATGCGGAATGCAAGGATGCGACTCTTGTTCTCGATACCCAGCGCTTCCACTGCGGGCCCGCCTGCCAATGCGAAAATCGTGCCCCAGCCGGCCGCGACCGCGACATGCTGCTGGCCATCGGCTGCATAGGTAACCGGCGCGGCGGCGATGCCGGTTTGTGCCGGGAAGCTCCACAGGCGTTCGCCGTTGCTGGCGTCATAGGCGGCGAATTCGCCAATGAGGCTGCCCTGGAATACGAGGCCGCCGTCGGTCGTCAATACGCCGCCGTTCCATGGCCCGGCGTGCTGGTAGCGCCAGACCTCGCGCTGTTCCACCGGGTCCCAGGCAACCAGTTGCCCGCGGATCATGCTCATCACCTGCGCGAGCGCTGCGGGGTCTTCGGGCGCGGCGGCAAGTTCGAAGTCGGTGCCGGTGTTCCATTGCGCCTCGAGAAATTCAAAGTCCTCCATATCGCCGTGGACGAAAGGAATGTCCTGCGACGGCAGGTATACGAGGCCGGTGTTTGCGTTGTACGCCATCGGGTGCCAGTTATGCCCGCCGAAAGGCGAGGGCATGATCATGAAAGGGCCGTCGGTATAGCGCGCATTGGGTGTTTCGATCGGCCGCCCGGTGGCTTCGTCCACACCGGTTGCCCAGTTCACCTGCACGTAGGCTTCCGCACTGATGAGCTCGCCGTTGCTGCGATCGATCACGTAGAAGAAACCATTCTTCGGCGCCTGCAGCAAAACCTTCCTCATTGCGCCATCGATCTCCATGTCGGCCAGGATGATGTGCTGCGCCGCGGTGAAGTCCCAGGTGTCGCCGGGCGTTCCCTGGTAGTGCCAGACGTACTCCCCGGTGTCCGGGCGCAGCGCGACTATCGACGACAGGAACAGGTTGTCGCCGCCTTCCGGGCTGCGAATCTTGTGGTTCCAGGGCGAGCCATTACCGGTGCCGATGTACAGCAGGTCGAGGTCCGGGTCGTAGGCCATGGAGTCCCAGACGGTGCCGCCGCCACCGTACTTCCACCATTCGCCGGTCCAGGTTTCGGCCGCCATCTTCATGGCATCGTTCTCGAAACCGTCGGCCGGATTGCCCGGCACCGTGTAAAAACGCCAGCGCAGCGCACCGGACGCCGCGTCGTAGGCGCTCACATAACCGCGCACGCCGTACTCCGCGCCACCGTTGCCGATAATGACGAGGCCATTGATGATCCGCGGTGCGCCCGTGATCGTGTAGGGCGGTTTGCGGTCGATCGTGTCGACGCGCCAGCGTTCCTTGCCCGTCGCCGCGTCGAGGGACACCAGGAAAC
>JAHHOT010000101.1 GCA_018677555.1 Gammaproteobacteria bacterium
TCGCCGGCTTCGCCGCTTGTCGTGATGCGCGTGGCGGTGCTTCGGCCGTCTGTTTCTCAACCGATGCCGTCGCCTGCGGTGCCGGATCTGCCGCTTTCTCCGCGGGTTTCCCGACGCGCTCCCTTGCCGGTTTGTCGGCCTTCTTCACGGAGTCCGCATACGCTCCCCCGGTAGAATCCCGGCGCCCGGTTTCAATCCGCTCCGCCGCAACGGGGGTCTGCTCGGGCGTAGCCTGACGCTTCGCGGGCCTCGCTGTCTGCCGCGACGAGTCGCGCATCTCGGACTTGCTGTCCCCGGTTGTGGCGTCTGTCGGTTTGTCAGTCTGTGAAGCCGGTTTGGACGGTGCAGCATCCTGTTTCTGCGTTTCCGCTCTGGCCTTCGTTTCTTCGGTATCGGCGGTCTTCGCACGAGCTTTTTGCTCTGCCGGTCCGCCCTGGCGACTCTTCACCGGTTTGGCGTCCGGCGACGGGTCCTGTTTCGGCCCATTGCCGGACTGCGGTTGCTGCGATCCCGCGGCATTGGCCTCGGCAGCAGGCTTGCGCCGGCGTCGGCCGCCGCGACTGCGCCGCTTGGTCGGTGATTTTCGCGCTTCATTCTCGGGCTTCGAGTCCTGTTGCTTCGCCTTTGGCTTCTCGCTGCGGCTTTTTTTGGCATCGTTGTCTGCGGTGGCTGACTTGCGTGCCGGTCTGGCTTTTTTGCCTGCCCGGTCGCTGCTGCGCTTGGCACCGCGACCTTCACGCTGCGAGTCGCCGCGACGTCGCGGTTTTTGCCCACCACCGCGTCGCCGCCCGTCGGCTTTCTTGGTGCTGCGCTGAGGTTTCCTTGCGGGCTTTGGCTCATCCTCATCGTCGCCGATAAAGATAGACGCGATTCGTTGCAACAGCCCCGGTCCGCTTTTCTTGACCGGCTGCTGCACCGGTGCCGGCGCTGTTGCCACTACTGTTTGAATAGCTGCGACTTCAGCCGGTTTCTTTTCCTGGATCGATGGCGGAATATCCTCTTCGTCCTCGGGTTCCGTCAGCGTATAGCTGTAGCCGACGTTCTCGGGTAGCTCGGTCTGGTCGTCACGTACCCGGCGAATCTGATAGTGCGGTGTTTCGAGCGCCGAATTCGCAACCAGCACCACCTGGGTGTCGTTTCGCGACTCGAGATTCTGCACCCAGTCGCGCTTTTCATTCAGCAGATAGGTCGCCACCTCCACGGGTAACTGTGCAATCACCTTGGCGGTGCGCTCCTTGCGCGCCTCTTCGCCGATAATGCGCAAAATCGCCAGTGCCAGTGACTCAACGCTGCGTATGTTGCCGATGCCGGAGCAGCGCGGGCAGGTCAGGTAGCTGGACTCGCCAAGAGACGGGCGAAGTCGTTGTCGCGACATTTCCAGCAGGCCGAAGCGCGTAATCTTGCCGATCTGCACCCGCGCGCGATCCTGGCGCACGGCGTCGCGGAGACGATTCTCCACCTCGCGCTGATTGCGCTGCGGCCCCATATCGATGAAGTCGATGACAATGAGGCCGCCCAGGTCACGCAGGCGCAATTGGCGCCCGATTTCGTCGGCAGCCTCCAGGTTGGTATTCAGGGCGGTTGCTTCGATATCGCCGCCCTTGGTCGCGCGGGCGGAGTTGATGTCGATCGAGACCAGCGCTTCCGTATGGTCGATGACAATGCTGCCGCCGGATGGCAGCGTCACGGTATGTGAAAACGCCGATTCGATCTGACTCTCGATCTGATAGCGAGTGAACAGTGGCACCGGGTCGGTATAGTGTTTGAGTTTGCGCAAATTGTGCGGCATGACCTGCTGGACGAAGTCCTGTGCCTCTTTGTACGTATCCTCGTCGTCGACGAGGATTTCGCCAATCTCATTCGTCAGGTAGTCCCGCAGGGCGCGGACAACAGCGTTACTCTCCCGGTAAATCAGGAACGGCGAATCACCCTCGACCACGACCTTCTTGATGGCTTCCCATACAGCCAGCAGGTTATTGAGGTCCCATTCCAGTTCTTCCGCGGAGCGGTCGATACCCGCCGTGCGCAGAATGACGCTCATCCCCTGCGGTACGTCCACGTCCTGCAGCGATTTGCGCGCCAGGTCACGGTCCTCGCCGACGATTCGCCGCGAAACCCCGCCAGACCGGGTCTTGTTCGGCTTCAAAACGATGAAGCGACCCGCGAGGCTGACGAAGGTCGTCAGTGCGGCGCCCTTGTTGCCGCGTTCCTCTTTGTCGATCTGGACGACGATGTCCTGACCTTCCCTGAGGACGTCCTTGATATTCGGTTTGCCGCCGCCGTTGGAATCCTTGAGGAAGTACTCGCTGGAGATTTCTTTCAGCGGCAGGAAGCCGTGCCGCTCGGCGCCATAATTGACGAAGGCGGCTTCAAGGCTGGGCTCGATGCGCGTAATCTTGCCTTTATATATGTTTGCTTTTTTGCGTTCGCCGGACGGCAACTCGATATTCAGGTCGTACAGACGCTGGCCATCGACCATCGCCACACGCAACTCCTCTTCCTGGATTGCGTTGATTAACATTCTTTTCATAACGCTCTACTTTATGTAAGCGCAGCGATTCGGACCGGAGAGAGCCGGCCAAAGGGGCGAGGCAGGGAAGCGCAAAAGCGCGCAGGCCGCATGGTGCGACGGCGCTGGTCACTGAAATTGTATTGCGGGCACGATCGGCTTCGATCAGGCCCAGCAAGAAACTGAACATGTATACCCTGCGGCACTGCCGCTCTGGCGCTCGCCGGATTGCCGTGCTCGCTGCCAAATGGTTTCTGGTCTCGTCCAAAGAGGCCAGAGATGAATAATATTTGCGCCAGGCCGGAACGGCCTTGACGAAACGCTCCAGTGACAAGCCCTGTATCGGGCCATTGGCGTCACAGGCGCGTAATATAACACAGCCATACCAGACGGCAATGGCACAAGTCATTGTCTCGCATTGAATTAGTAGGTCTCAGGCCGCATGAGCACGAGCCGTCCCAGAAGCGAAAAACGGGCCAAGGTCCGCAAAATCCGGGTTGACAGCGACTACGCTGGCCAGCGGATCGATAATTTCCTGCGCCGGGAGATGCCGGGGCTGCCGAAAAGCCGCCTGTACCGGATTCTGCGCCGCGGCGAGGTGCGGGTTAATGGCGGACGCGTCCGTGCCGAATACCGGCTGGTCGAGGGCGACGAAGTCCGTATTCCGCCGGCAAGGCTGCGAAGCCCCGCCGAGATCTCCGCGGGGGCGGGAACGAGCCTTGCCGACCGCGTGCTTTACGAAGACGGACGAATCCTGGTTGTCGACAAGCCGAGTGGCATGGCGGTTCATGGTGGCAGCGGCATCAGCTATGGCGTCATCGAAGCATTGCGCGCCGCTCGGCCCGAACTGCAGACCTTGTCGCTGGTGCACCGGCTCGATCGTGACACCTCAGGTTGTCTCGTGCTGGCCAAAAAACGCAGCGCGTTACGCGAACTGCACGCCCGCTTTCGCGAAGGGAGGGTCGCAAAAAATTACATCGCGCTGGCCGTCGGCGACTGGCAGCTCGGTGAACAGCTGGTGGACGAACCGCTGCTCGTGGAACATCGCAGGAATGGTGAACGGCACGTCATCGTGAGCCCGCGGGGCAAACCGGCGCAGACCCGAATTCGCCTGTCCCGTACGCTGGGGCGCTTCAGCCTGCTGCAATGCCAGCCACTCAGCGGCAGAACGCACCAGATTCGTGTGCATGCACAGCATTGCGGCCACCCCCTGGCGGGGGACGAACGTTACGGCGATGCAGCAGGCAACGAGGAAGCACGGCAACTCGGTCTGAAACGACTGTTCCTGCACGCACAGTCGATAGCGTTTGCGGACGATAACGGCAATGAGCTGCATTTCACGGCGCCGCTGGCGGATGAGCTCGAGGCTTTCCTGAATGCGGCGTCGCAAAAGCGCCGCCGCTGACAGAAATCAGGGCAGCAGGTAGCCAAGATCGAGCAAGCGGCCAGCCAGCCAGATCATCGGAAGGCCGATGAGGGCGGTCGGGTCGTCCGTCGTTACGGATTCGAACAATACGAAACCTGCCCCTTCGATCCTGAAGCTGCCGGCACAGTCGTAGGGCTCGTCATGATGCAGGTAGCTTTCTGCGAGGCGGCGGTCGAAGCGGCGAAATCGTACCGTGGTCCGGTCGATGTGTTCGTAGCGGTGCAATCCGACCGGATCGAGCAGGCACACCGCCGTAAGGAACTGCACGGCCTTGCCGGACGCCGCCAGCAACTGCTCGACGGCGGTCTGATGATCGCCCGGCTTGCCGAGGATGGTCCGGTCGAGCACTGCAAGCTGATCCGCGCCAATAATCAGCGCGTCCCGGTGATTGCTCGACACGGCTTCTGCTTTCTTGCGGGCCAGCAATGCCGCCAGCGACTCGGGGTCCGCGGCGTCGACCGCCTTTTCGTCGATCCCGGGTTCGACGCATTCGTATTCATCGAGAAATCGGTCGAGCAGGCCGCGCCGGTAATTCGACGACGAGGCCAGAACGATGGACGGTGAGGACGGGTTTTGCATATGGAATCAGCAGCTTGTCATTCGAGACCCAGTTTAACAGCTTTGCGCGGAATCGACCGCGTTTTTGCCGCGCCTGGCTTTGACAGGGCCGGGAAACGTACTTATTATGCGCCCCCCATGGCCAATCCTCTGCTCGACCGCGCGCCGCCTTCGGAATTCGCGGACCGGCGGCAATCTTTTGAAATAAAAGCAAAAATCGATGATTTCGAGGAGCTCTCGAGGATCATCGAGGCCGACCTGGCGACACTGGAGACGGTGTCCCGGCCACAGGGCTGGCGCAATGAGATCGTGGATATTCGCGTATCCTTCGCCTGGGCGGACGTGCAGAGGACCTTGCCTGTGCTGCGCGGCCGGATCGAGACGCGGGTCGCCGCGGTGTGCCAGCGTTGCCTCGATGCGATGCAGCTACCGCTGGTGCTGGATCTCGATTTATTGCTGGCGCAAGGAGCGGCAGGGGAGGGCCGCGAAGTCTGGGAACTGGACGGTGACACGGTGCGCCCGTTGGACGTCATCGAGGAGTCAATGATAATGGCATTGCCGCTGTCGGCGATGCATGCGCCCGGCGCCGGCTGCGATGAGCCGGCCAACGTGGCACACAGGCCGGCGGACAACCTCGTCCGCCCATTTGCGGACCTGAAGGCGCAAATGGATGGAGACGGCGGCGACTGAATGAAACACGACCGGGCAAGGCAGCGCCGGTCATCAGGATGGAATTTGATGGCGGTTCGATGCCGCCGTTTGCTGGAGACACATAATGGCTGTTCAAAAGAGTCGCAAGACGCCTGCGCGGCGCGGTATGCGGCGTTCACATGACAAGCTCAACGGTCCGACCCTGTCGGTTGATCCGACCTCGGGCGAAACGCATTTGCGACACAGGGTGACCCCCGACGGCTTTTATCGCGGCAATCAGGTTGTCGTGCAGCCAGAGCCCGACGACGACGAGTAACGTCGACGGTTCGCGGGTTGGCGCAGCCTGACCCCGGGTCCCGGTGACTGGCGCTCCTGTCATTTCACTCGACGCGATGAGCGGCGATCTCGGCGCCGAGTCGGTCGTGCGCGCGGCTGCGGCGTCACTCGATAAACACGCCGATCTCGAACTGATCGTGGTGGGCGATGCCGCGGCTCTGACGGATTTGACAACGCGTATCGTTGGCAACGAAGCGCGCCTGAGCATTCGGCCTGCCAGCGAGATCGTCGTCATGACCGACGAGCCGGCTGAGGCACTGCGCAAGAAAAAAGACTCGTCAATGCGCGTCGCGATCAATGCCGTCAAGGAGGGCGCGGCGCATGCCTGCGTCAGTGCCGGCAACACCGGTGCGTTGATGGCGACGGCAAAATTCGTGCTGAAGATGCTGCCTGGAATTTCGAGGCCGGCAATCATCGCAGAACTGCCGGCCATCGGCGGCAGCGTGCACATGCTCGACCTCGGTGCGAACACCGTGTCGACGGCGGAACAACTGTTCCAGTTTGCCGTCATGGGGTCGATTGTCACGGAGGACATTCGCGAGTTGGAGCGTCCCCGGGTGGCCCTGCTCAATATTGGCGTCGAGGACACGAAAGGGCACGATACGGTCCGGGATGCCGCCGCCATGCTCAATGCCAGCGGGCTCAATTACGTTGGCTATATCGAAGGTAACGAGATCTTTTCCGGCAAGGCGGATGTGGTGGTTACCGACGGCTTTACCGGCAACGTCGCGCTGAAAACGATGGAAGGCACGGTTGGCCTCGCAGCGCATTTCCTGCGGCGGGCGTTCACCCGGGATATTTTCGCGCGATTCCAGGCATTGCTTGCTCGTCCGGTACTGAGAAATCTCAGCGTCAGCATGGATTCACGCAAGTACAACGGCGCATCCCTGGTCGGGTTGAACGGCATCGTTATAAAGAGCCACGGGAGCGCGGACTCGTTCGCATTTCAGCACGCAATCGATACCGCATTGGTTGAGATAAAAAATCAGGTACCATTACAAATCGGTAACTTGCTGGAACGGGAAGCGGCATGATTTATTCACGCATCGAGGGTACTGGCCGCTATCTACCGGAACGCATCATGACCAATGCGGACCTGGAAAAAATGGTGGACACCAGCGATGAGTGGATCCGCACCCGTACCGGTGTCGAGCGCCGCCACATTGCCGGCGACGACGAAACGACCTCGGATCTTTGCGTGAAAGCCGCGCAAGCGGCCATGGATGCCGCCGGTGTGACGGCCGACGATGTCGACCTCATTGTGATCGGCACTACCACGCCGGACCTGATATTCCCGAATATCGCGACCCTCGTTCAACACCGCCTGGGCATAAAGCCTTGTCCTGCCTTCAGCATAGAGGCGGCGTGCACCGGATTTATTTATGCGTTGAGCACCGCCGACAAGTTCATGAAGGCGGGTGAAACCGAATGCGCGCTGGTAATCGGTGCCGAGGTCATCAGCAAACTGGTGGACTGGACGGATCGCAGCACCTGCGTGTTGTTTGGCGACGGCGCGGGCGCGGCAATCGTCAAGCCGGCGGACGAGCCCGGCATCGTTTCCAGTCATCTCGGCGCCGACGGACAGTACAAGGAACTGCTGTATTATCCCGTCGGAGCCAGCAAGGACCTTGCCAAAGCCGGAGTCGGTGATTCAAAAATTCTGATGAAGGGCAACGAGGTCTTCAAGGTCGCTGTAAAGACGCTCGGTAACGTGGCAGCCCAGACCCTCGAGGAAAGCGGTATCGACAAGTCCGAGCTGGACTGGTTGATTCCGCACCAGGCGAATATGCGCATCATTCAGGCGACCGCCAAACGCCTCGGCCTGTCGATGGAAAAGGTCATACTTACCGTGCAGGATCACGGCAACACGTCGGCGGCATCGGTGCCGATGGCGCTTGACGTCGCCATTCGGGACGGGCGAATCAAGCGCGGTCAATTGCTCTTGCTGGAGGCTTTCGGCGGTGGCTTCACCTGGGGCTCCATCCTCATGCGCTATTAGCCGGCGTCGGCCGCGATGCATGCAACGGCGGGTAAACCGCCGGTGATGCATTCGCTGCACCCGGTCCAGGTTCAGCTTCTCCTCGGGTTGTTGCTCGCGACCTGCGCTCATTCGGCGCAAGCAGCGGCGGACGCCAGTCCGAATATTGTCGTCATACTCGCCGACGATCTCGGCGTCGGCGATCTGGGGATCTACGGCTCGCCGATACGTACTCGGCACATCGATGATCTTGCGCAAGACGGGGTGCAACTCACAAATTTCTATGCCAGCGCGAATGTCTGCACGCCATCCCGGGCCGGATTGCTGACCGGCAGGTATCCGATTCGAAGTGGGCTCGCCAGCGGTGTCGTAGAGACCGACTCCAGCCACGGACTGCCGGGATCGGAGACGACGATCGCGGAGTATCTGCAGGAAGCGGGCTACCGCACCGCCATCGTCGGCAAATGGCATCTCGGACACACGGACGATCACCTGCCGGGTCAGCACGGTTTCGACTACTTCTTCGGCGTGCATTACAGCAACGACATGCGTCCGTTCGCCTTGTACGAAAACGACGGCGTGCTGCAGGCGGAGGCAGATCAACCGACACTTACCAGGCGATATACGGAAGCCGCGAAGGCTTTCATTGCGGCAAATGACGAGCGGCCGTTCTTTCTCTACCTGGCACACACGTTCCCGCATATACCATTGCATGCATCGGATGAATTTCGCGGCCGCTCACCCGCCGGTATTTACGGTGACTCCGTGGAGGAGCTCGACTGGAGCGTCGGCGCGCTGGTCGACGAACTGCGTGATCGCGAATTACTCGACAATACGCTGATCATATT
>JAHHOT010000249.1 GCA_018677555.1 Gammaproteobacteria bacterium
GCGACTCCGTCACTTCCCTGCGCGAATGGCTCGCTTCGCTGCGCTTTATTTCGCTTCGGGAAGCGACCTCGCCCCCGGCCTGATCGTCAACCGACCGCCACCAATCCCCGTGTAGGAGCGCCGCCCCCGGCGCGAATAGACAATGGCGCCCTCGCCGCGAATCGACAATGCCGCCCCGCCGCGACCCCGCGGTAACCGCTGCCACGACTCACCCGGCCGGCGACTCCGTCACTTCCCTGCGCGAATGGCTCGCTTCGCTGCGCTTTATTTCGCTTCGGGAAGCAACGGAGCCCCCGCCCTGATTGTCAGCGGACCGCCACCCATCCTCCCGTAGGAGCGCCGCCCTCGGCGCGAATAGACAATGGCGCCCTCGCCGCGAATAGACAATGCCCTCGCCGCGACTAGACAATGACTCCCCACCGCGGCCACCAGGATGCAGCGCGGTCGCGCCGGGGGCGGCGCTCCTACAACGGGTGCGTCGTGGGTCGGGTCAGGAACCCAGCACGCACTGTACGCGGGAGACCAGGCAGGTGTCGTCGACGTGGTTGGCGGAGCCGTCGCCATACAGCACTGCTTCGAGTTCCTCGACCGCGCGTTCGAGGTCGTCGTTGACGATGACGTAGTCGAATTCCTGCCAGTGGGACATGTCGCTGCGAGCGTCACGCAGGCGGCGCTCGATGACTTCCCCGGAATCCGTCCTGCGATCGCGCAGCCGCCGTTCCAGTTCCTCGATGGACGGCGGAAGGATTATTACCGTCACACAGTCCGGCATCGACTCGCGTACCTGCCTGGCACCCTGCCAGTCGATCTCCAGCAGCACGTTGTGGCCATCGGCCAGGTGCTGCTCCACCTGCGAGCGGCTGGTGCCGTAGTGATTGTCGAACACGAGCGCAGATTCGAGTAACTCGCCCTGTTCTTTCAGGCACTCGAATTCGTCAAGGTCGACAAAAATATAATCCTTGCCGTCGACTTCGTTCACGCGCTGCTTGCGCGTCGTGTATGAAACGGAAAAGCGAATGTTCGGGTGTGCGGCCACAAGTCGCTTGACCAGCGTCGTTTTGCCGGCGCCGGACGGTGCTGCGAGAACGAATAGTTTTGCCGAGGGTTTGCGTGGCATGGTCGGGGTCGCTTATTCCACGTTCTGAATCTGCTCACGCATCTGTTCGATGAGTACCTTCAGGTCGACGGCGGCCTTGGTCGTTTCCTTGTCGGCTGATTTCGAACCGAGCGTGTTGGCTTCACGATTGAGTTCCTGCATCAGGAAATCGAGTCTTCGGCCAACCGGTTCGCGACGACCGAGGATCTCGCGAATCTCGCTGACGTGACTCTCCAGGCGATCCAGCTCCTCGTCGACGTCGAGCTTCTGCGAGATCAGCGCCAGCTCGACTTCGAGCCGGGCAGGATCTGCAGCGACGTCGAGTTTTTCGATTCGTTCCTGCTGTTTGGCACGTACCGCCTCGAGCACCTCGGGCAAGCGTTTCCTCACCGCGGCGGCAATCGTGACTACGTCCTTGCAGCGGGACTTCAGCATGTCCGCTATCCGTTCGCCCTCGCTGGCGCGCATCTTGTTGAGCGAGTCCAGCGCCGCCGCAACGACCTTGCACGCCTCCTCGTATAACGGGTCCGCGTCTATTTCAGGCTCCTCGACGACGCCCGGCCAGCGCAGAATATCGATCTGGCCCAGTGGGCGCGCGTCCGCGACGAGCGCCGCGACCTCCGTAGCACCTGCACCAATCTGGCGCACCAGTGCGTCGTTGATCCGCAGGTCGCTGTCGCTGGCAGGAGCACGGCGAAAGTGCAGGTTGCACTCGATTTTGCCGCGCTTCAGGACCTCGGCAAGCTGCTGGCGCAGCTCCACTTCCTTCGGCCGCAACTCCTCCGGCAGGCGAAACTGCACGTCCAGATAGCGGTGATTGACAGCGCGAAGCTCACAGGTCAATGTGCCGATGGTGGAATCGGCGGCCTCTCGCGCGAAGCCCGTCATACTGTGTAACATGCGCGGTTCCCGTTGTCGGAGTTGCCCGAATAAGAATGACAAAAAATGCGCGGCATCACAGACAGGCAGTCACAGTGGCCGCAGAATGTGGTGGCGCACCCGGACGGGCAGTCAATGGTGACCCTGCAAACCGTCGGGACATGCGATTCTAAGACGGGTCGCACCGGCGCTACCAGCCCGGCAGGCAGAAAATCGACCCGACACCGGAAAAACGACCCGCAGCAGAGCAGCAAACCGCCAACAGCATGCAAATCGAATACGCAAAAGTTTCCGCCCTCGGCGACCGCAAGGACAACCAGGACCGGGCCGCCGTAGTCGTCGCGGAGGACGCTGCGCTGATGATGGTCTTCGATGGCATGGGCGGCCATTCCGACGGCGCCAAGGCGGCCGAGACCGGGATGAAATCGGTGCAGGACAGCTTCATGTCGACGGCTTTGCCGATTTTCGATCCGCAGGGATTCCTCTACACCGCGCTGTCAAAGGCGCACGATGACGTCGTGACGCTGGGCGCCGACGTTGCCGTGGATTTTCGCCCGCGAGCGACCTGCGCGGTGTGCCTGATCCAGGAAAACGGCTCCTACTGGGGCCATATCGGCGATAGCCGCATCTATCACCTGCGCGAAGGCCAGATGCTGACGCGCTCGCGTGACCATAGTCATGTCGAAGTACTGATCCAGGAAGGTGCCATCAGCGAGGAGGAAGCGCTCGATCACCCGATGCGCAACTTCGTCGAGTGCTGTATCGGCGGTGACGCGCCGGTTCCGGATATGAGCATTACGCGCTTCAAGCCGCTCAAGCCCGGTGATGTATTGCTCGCTTGCAGCGATGGTCTGTGGTCCGGCATTACCGATGACGAAATCGCGGACATGGCGACCAGGCCCAATGCCAGCCTTGCGGAAAACCTCAAAGTGTTGAGTGTAAAAGCGCTCAACAGAAATGCGCCTTACAGCGATAATACGACCGGTACAGCCTTGCGTTGGATCGGCGAATAAGAGCCAGGCCCGCCAGGAGGCCCGGGAGAGCGATATGCGACCGAGCGGCAGACAGCCCAATGAACTGCGAACGATACGTTTCGTCACCGGCTATACACGGCATGCGGAGGGCAGCGTCATGGCGGAGTTCGGCGATACCCGCGTGCTGTGCACGGCAAGCATCGAGAACCGGGTGCCACCGTGGCTCCGCGGCCAGGGCAGCGGCTGGGTAACGGCAGAGTACGGCATGCTGCCGCGCGCGACGCATACGCGAACCGGGCGCGAAGCGGCGCGCGGCAAACAGAGCGGACGTACCCAGGAAATTCAGCGGCTGATCGGACGGTCGCTGCGGGCAGCGACAGACATGAAGGCGCTTGGCGAACGAATGGTTACGCTCGACTGCGATGTCATACAGGCAGATGGGGGCACCCGCACCGCAGCGATCAGCGGCAGCTACGTTGCGCTGCTCCTGGCAATGAACAGGTTGTGCAAGACGAAGCAGCTCAAACGCAACCCGGTGCATGGCCAGATTGCCGCAGTTTCAGTCGGCATCTACTCCGGGATTCCTGTGCTTGACCTCGATTATGCGGAGGACTCCGAGGCCGAGACCGACATGAACGTGGTCATGAACGAGGCCGGGCGCTATGTGGAAGTACAGGGCACGGCCGAAGGCCACGCATTCACGCGGGAGGAATTCGACCAGTTGATGGACCTCGCGGCACGCGGCATCGGGCAGATCGTGGACGCACAGAACACGGCAATCTCGGGGGCATAGACTATCGACAGCGGCGCCGACAACCGGGTCGTTTTCGCCAGCAGCAACGAGGGAAAGCTCAGGGAACTGCGCGTGTTATTGCGGCCGCTCGCCCTCGAGGTGATAGCGCAAACCGAACTCGGCATCGACCCTGTCGAGGAAACGGGCAAAACCTTCGTCGAGAACGCGATTCTCAAGGCAAGGCACGCGTGGCGATCCTCGGGGTTGCCAGCGATCGCCGACGATTCCGGGCTGTGCGTCGACGCGCTTGACGGGCGGCCCGGCGTATTTTCCGCGCGTTACGCGGGCGCTGGCGCGAGTGCCGGGCAAATGATCGACAGGTTGCTGGCAGAGCTTTCCTCGACGCCGGACGATCAGCGCACGGCGGCGTTTCACTGCGCAGCAGTCTTCACTGCTGGTGACGACGCGCAGGATCTCATCGCCGAGGCCCGCTGGCCCGGATCGATCCTGCGTTCGCGTGACGGTGACGGCGGATTCGGCTACGACCCGGTGTTCTACGATCCGGCTTCCGGCAAGTCGGCCGCCAGGATGAGCACGCAAGAGAAAAATGCCGTCAGCCATCGCGGCCGCGCATTCCTGCAGCTGCTGGATTTGCTGCAGGCACGCAAGAGCGCGCCGTGAACCCACTGCCGCCGCTGTCGCTTTACGTGCACCTGCCCTGGTGTGTGCGCAAATGCCCCTATTGCGACTTCAATTCGCACGCGCTTGGCAAGGAGCTGCCGAGGGAGGGTTACGTCGATGCGCTACTCGCGGACCTGCGACGCGAGGCGCGCTCCGGCAGGGACGGCGGCCGCAGCATCCAGTCGATTTTTCTCGGCGGTGGCACGCCGAGCCTGTTCCGGGGCGAAGACATCGCGCGACTGCTCGATGGCGTCCGCCAGCATTTTCGGCTGGACGAGGCTGCGGAGATAACGCTCGAGGCCAATCCCGGCGCTACGGAAAGAGACAACCTTGCGCATTACCACGAGGCCGGGGTCAATCGCCTGTCGCTGGGTGCCCAGTCCTTCGACGCCGAAGCCCTGAAGCGCCTCGGTCGGATACACGGCCGGCAGGAAATCTACTCCGCGTTCGAGGATGCACTGTCCGCCGGATTCAGCAACGTCAACCTGGACCTGATGTTCGCGCTGCCGCAGCAGTCCACGGCCGACGCGCTCGACGATCTATCGCAAGCGGTGTCGCTGTCACCGACACACATTTCCTGGTACCAGCTCACCCTGGAGCCGAACACCGTGTTTTTTGCCAGGCCGCCGCAGGGGCTGCCGGACGATGACGCCGCATGGCAGATGCAGTCCGAGGGGCAGGCACTGCTTGCCGCTGCCGGATTCGCCCAGTACGAGATATCCGCCTACGCGCGCGCTGGCTATCGTTGTCGCCACAATCTCAACTACTGGCGGTTTGGCGATTATCTCGCGGTCGGCGCCGGCGCTCACGGCAAATTCACCGACCGGCAGGGCAGAATCAGCCGCTACCGGAAGCCGGCGCATCCGCAGTCGTACATGCTGGCGGCTGGCGCCGCCGGAGACGATGCCGGGATACTGAGTGAGGCCGATGTCGCGTTCGAGTACATGCTGAATGTGCTGCGCTTGCCGGACGGGTTCTCGGAACGCGAGTTCGCCGAACGAACGGGGCTGTCTCCCGCCGTGCTGCGGCCGGCCATCGGCGAGGCCCGCTCGCTGGGGCTGCTGGGCGCGGCCGGGTCGGGTCACTGGCGGCCGACGGCGCGCGGATTACGCTTTCTGAACGACCTGCAGGGACTGTTTTTGCCGCCCGCCACTGCCGCCCGGGGTGCCTGAGGCCGAAAATCGTTATACACAACGCGGACGCTACCCCTATTTTTTCCGGGGAATAGCGCCGCCATTTCAGCCCGCGCGTCTGGAAACAAATATAAGTTGTTGAAAATAAAAGCTTTATAAAATTGGATAGATTTTAGACATATTAACAAGGCCCGAGAAAAAACCTCGACTTAGGTCACTCGTTCAATTTTCATCCACAGTGTTATCCACAGGTTTTGTGGATAAAATGCCGGCTGCTGCAGGGGCTTGCGGGCGGCGGCCGATGCCGATATGCTACGCGACCTTTTTTTGCAGCCGGGCAACCGGGGATCCGCGACATGAAAGCCGATATTCACCCAAACTACAGCGACATCAAGGTCACTTGCAGCTGTGGCAACGAGTTCACCACGCGTTCGACGTTGGGGGACGACCTGGCGATCGAAGTCTGCTCGGCGTGCCACCCTTTTTACACCGGCAAGCAGAAAATCGTCGATTCTGGCGGCCGGGTCGACAAGTTCCGCCGCAAATACGGTCTTGGCCAGGGCACCGGGAACGGTCCTGGTTAGGTCGCATACGTAATAACGTATAATCGTCTTTGCGCCCGCCGCATCTTGCGGGCCAGCAGAATAATTCGCTGCGGCGGGGCTGTCCCCAGTCCCGACGCGTTACTGCGCCGGCGCAAGCGAGCCGGCGGCCAGCCTGGACCAGACTGAAGGACGCACATGAGCAAAGACGCCTATACCCTGACCAACGCCGATGGCAGCTCGTCGATGGAGTTGCCGGTTCATAAAGGAACAGTCGGACCGGATGTTCTCGATATCGGCAGCTTGTACCGGGAACAGGGTGTATTTACCTACGATCCGGGCTTCGTTGCGACCGGCAGCTGCAGTAGCGCCATCACATACATCGATGGTGTAAAAGGCGTACTGATGTACCGGGGTTACCCGGTCGAGCAACTGGCCGCGCATTCGAACTTCCTGGAAGTGGCCTTCCTGCTGCTTTACGGAGAGCTGCCGACCGCCAGCCAGCTCGAAGACTTCAATGAATCGATCAATCGCCACACCATGCTCAACGAGGGCATGCTGCGATTCTTCAACGGCTTCCGCTACGACGCCCACCCGATGGCGATGCTGTCGGCCGTCGTCGGCTCGATGTCCGCGTACTACCACGACACGATGGACATCAATAACCCCGAGGCGCGCAAGGTTTTCGCGCACCGCATCCTCGCGAAACTGCCGACCATTGCGGCGGCGGCGCTGAAGCTCAACGCCGGGCAGCCGTTCATCTACCCGCGCAACGACCTGAGTTACACTGAAAACCTGCTGCACATGTTCTTCGCAGTGCCCGCAGAGCCCTACGAAATCAACAAGATTGCCGCTCAAGCGCTGGACTTGCTGTTTATCCTGCATGCTGACCACGAACAAAATTGTTCGACATCGACGGTTCGCATGGCCGGCAGCTCTGGCGCCAATCCGTATTCGGCGATTGCCGCCGGCATCTCGGCGTTGTGGGGTCCGGCACACGGTGGCGCGAACGAGGCGGTGCTGCGCATGCTGGAGCAAATCGGCGAAGCCAAGAATATCCCCCGTTTCGTCGACAAGGCGAAGGATCGGGACGACCCGTTCCGCCTGATGGGTTTCGGCCATCGCGTCTACAAGAATTTCGATCCGCGGGCGACCATCATCCGCGAGATGTGCCACAAGGTGCTCAAGCAGATGGGGCGGACCAACTCACCGTTGTTCGATCTCGCGCTGGAGCTCGAGCAGGTTGCGCTGAAAGACGAATATTTCATCGAAAAGAACCTCTACCCCAACGTCGACTTCTACTCCGGCATCATCTACCGCGCCCTCGGCATTCCGACCTCCATGTTTACCGTAATGTTCGCTATCGGGCGCACGGTCGGCTGGGTCGCGCACTGGAAAGAGATGATCACGGACCCGGGCGGCAAGATCAGCCGTCCGCGGCAGCTCTACACGGGCCCGCCGCAGCGCGACTACGTACCCGTCGACCAGCGCAGCTGACTGACTGGCGTAAGAGCGCCGCCCCCGGCGCGACTACGCAGAACCCCAAGCCAGGACTCACCCGGCCGGGAACTCCGTTACTTCCCTACGCGAATGGCTCGCTTCGCTGCGCTTTATTTCGCTGCGGGAAGTAACGGAGTCCCCGGCCTGATCGTTATTGGATCGTTATCCAGTCCTTGTACGAGCGGCGCCCCCGCCGCGACCGCCAAGAGAGGTCACGGGGTAAATGGGGACATTCCTGATTTCCGCACGGAAAAATGAGGACAATACTGGTGTCCGCGAGCGGAAATCAGGAATGTCCCCATTTACCTCTTACGATTCGTCCAGCAGCGTCAGAACTTCGCGTTTGTCGGCACGTTTCATCGGTTTGCCGTCAATCGGGCTGATGGGCGCCTGGCGCACGCCGTCGTATGGAAATACCGTGGCCTCGACAAAGGTATTGCCGTGGGAAAAGCGGTAACCGGCGAAAGTGTCGGACTGGTCGCGACGACTCTTCAGGCGCCGTTCGAAGAGGCGATACGATACCTGTTGCTCGTCGAGCGCCAGCGCCACCAGTTCCGAGCTGTCGGCAAAGACGTGCAGGTTGATGGGCGAGTTTTCTATGGCGGTTCCGCGCAAAACCGGGCCAACGAGCCGTGGCGCGAAGTTGGCGAGCAGGTCCATCGCGGAAACTGCCGCCTTGCGCAGACCGCGCAGCAAATCTGTGTGTGACTCCCGTCCGAACAGCTGCAGGTGCTCCGCGACCGCGTTCTCGATTTCGCTGTTTCGTGGCAGCGAGCCGCGATCGGTAAGATTGAGCCGCTCCGCGGCCTTGGTCTTGGCGACCCGATAGTCCTGGATGCCCTGCTCGACAATGATGCGCGCGGCTTCCTGCGCGACCACGTGGCGGGCCCGGTCGTTCGGCACCGGTTTCTTTTTTCTGCCCATGCGTCAAACGCCTTCGCCGAGGTCAGAATATAGGATCTTCTTCCTCTTCTTCACCGCTGTCTTCCGACTCGTCCTCAAAATCGTTCGCTGCATTGAAAATATTCGGTTCCTCGGTGGCGACGTCGCACTCCGGCACGTTGCCGGTGCGGAAGTGCTCGAAGATGGTCTCGTTCGGCGGGTCATTGAAGGTCGCCGGGCAGCCGGTCCTTGTATTGATCTTGACGGTCACTATGCCTTGCGGCATCGGCATTTCAGCCAGGGGCATGCTGTCCAGCGCGATGCGCATGAACTCGATCCAGATTGGCAGCGCCGTGCGCGATCCTTCCTCGCGCGGGCCAAGGGGGGTGAACTCGTCGTAGCCTACCCAGACGACGCCGACGATGCTGCTATTGTAGCCGGCAAACCAGGCGTCACGGCGATCGTTCGACGTTCCCGTCTTGCCGGACAGGTCCGTGCGCTGCAGCTCGCGCCAGGCGCGCGCGCCGGTGCCACGGCGCACAACGCTGCGCATTGCATCCTGGATGAGGAACGCGATCTGCGGGGTGATGACACGCGGCGCGAGATTCATCGACTCGAACAATTCCGGCGCGACCGTTGCATCCGGCCTGAACGACTCTGCCGACGGGGCTATCTGCTCGAGCCGCATCTGCAACTCGTAAGCACGCTGCTCCTCATCGGGCGTCATATGGCGACGCCTGGCTGAAACCTCGACGTAGTCGATTTCCCCGTCGTCATCCGTGCTCGTGAACAGGGAATCGTCAAGCTCCTGTGGCGCCTCTGCCTCGCAGTGCTGGCAGGCAAGTGCCGGCTCTGCACGGTAAAGAATCTCGCCGGTTGGTCCGCTGATCGAATCGATTACATAGGGAGTTATGGCATAGCCTCCGTTGGCGAACGTGGCATACGCTTGCGCCATGTCCAGCGGCGACGCAACGCCACCACCGAGCGCCAGCGAGCCGTTGCGCGGCAGCGCTGCATCGTTGAAGCCGAACGGCGCAAGGTATCGTACGGCGTTGCCGATGCCGGTTTTTTCAAGCAAGAGGCGCACCGATGCGAGGTTCATCGAACGATAAAGCGCTTCGCGCACGCGCCTTTCGCCGTAAAACCGGCCGCTGTAGTTAATCGGTTTCCACAGCCGCTCCAATGCAGCGGAACTGATCACGACCGGCGCATCGAGAATGATGGTCGCGAGCGTATTGCCCTGCGCCAGCGCCGCCGCGTAGACGAAGGGTTTGAACGACGAGCCGGGCTGGCGCGCCGCCTGGGTAACGCGGTTGAACTTGCTGATGGCGAAGTCGAATCCGCCGGCGAGGCTCGTGATCGCACCATCGACAGGGTCGACGGACACGACCGCGGACTGCGCCGCCGGCAGTTGCGCCAGTGCGTATCCGCCCTCCGTGATCGGCATTACATAAACAATGTCGCCGGGCGCGAGCACGTCGGCAACGCTTTCCGGTGCGTCGCCTGTCGTCTGCCAGTCGATGTACGGATTGGCCCAGGAGATGCCGAACCACTGCAGCTCTTCCTCAGTGCCGCTGGCTAGGACGACCTGCGCGCTGTTCCGCGCTTCGTCGAGCGCCCTGACGAGAGCCACCTGCAAGCCGCCGGGACTGCGATAGTCCTGCAGCGTCATTCGCAATTCCTCGTCCCACTCGGCAAACGGCTGCTGCAGCGTGAGCTCGTCGATGTCCAGCCTGGCCAGCGGTCCGCGATAGCCGCGCCGACGCGTGAACTCCAGCAAACCGTTGCGCAGCGAATAGTTGGCGGCTTCCTGCAGGCGCGAGTCAAGCGTTGTTACGACCTTGTAGCCTGCGGAGTAGGTTTCCTCGCCGTATCGTTCGAGCATTTCGCGCCGCACCATTTCCGCAACGTAAGGCGCCGACAGCTCGTTCGCCGTACCGTGCAGCTTCGACAGCATCGGGTGCTCCATCGCCTGGCCGTACTCGGCGTCGCCGATGAAGTCGAGTTCGTTCATGCGGCCGAGGACATAGGAGCGGCGCATGGTGGCGTTGGCGGGACTGCGCACCGGGTTGTACTGCGACGGGGCCGGCAATACCCCGGCCAGCGTGGCTGCCTCGGCAACGTTGATATCCCGCAGCGGCTTGCCGAAGTAGACCTGCGCGGCTGCGGCTACGCCATATGCGCGCTGGCCGAAGAACATCTTGTTGACGAACAGCGCCATTATTTCTTCTTTCGTGAATTCCTGCTCGATTTTGTAGGCCAGGAACGCTTCACGAAGCTTGCGCGTGAACAACTGTTCGCGCGTAAGGAAATAATCGCGCGCGAGCTGTTGCGTGATGGTGCTGCCGCCCTGGCTGATGGACCCGCTGCGAATAAAGCTCACCAATGCGCGCAGAATGCCCTGGTAGTCCACGCCGGGGTGATCAAAGAAGCGGCGATCCTCGGCAGCGACAAACGCTTCGACCACGAACCCGGGCAGCTCGTCATAGCTCACCAGTATGCGGCGCCGCTCACCGACCTCTTCGATCAGGCGCCCATCGCGGCTGTATATGCGTAGCGGGATCTGCAGGGGTATTTCGCGGATGGTGTCCGCGGCCGGCAGGCCCGGCGCAACATAATAATAGGCGCCGACGATCCCGGCTGTGACGGATACTGTGGCGATCACACCCAGCCCGGTGAGCAGGATCAGGGCGCGCTTCATGCGCCGCCGCCATCGATTTGGGGGTTTTTTATCGCTCGTCACACTTTCGGTCCAGCTCGTTCAGGCCTTGCGCGTCCGGCAGGCCCACAGTCGGCCCCGGCCCAGGCCCCGGTATCACCCACTGCGTCAGATTCAAGCGGCAACAGATTGAATCTATTGGTTCCAGCAGTCAATAGCTTCCTCCATCAGACAGCCTGCATCACAAATGTGGCAATGCGATGGCGGTATCGCGGCATGTGTGAACAGCGTCGCGGCAGACAGGCCTGGGCGCGCGCAAAATACGGGGTTGGCGAGGTAATTCATGAAATCGACATCGATGTTGGAGAAGCGCCACAGGCGACATAATTGCCGTTCGATTACCGGCCTTTGCGGGTGCACCGCGTCGCGTTTCTCCACACCGACCAGTTCACGGAATTTTTGCCGCTGCGCCAGTAACATACGGTTCGCTGTATCGTGAACAAAGTCACGTTTTATTTAACATTTTACTGATATATAGTTAAATCGCTTTCGCTCACGTCACGCGTAAATTTCGACCCGCAACTTACCGACCCAGAAGGAAAACCACGTGCTATTCGGCAAAAAATCTCAACCATTGTTGGGTTTGGACATCACGACCTCCTCGGTCAAGCTGATTGAGCTTTCACAGAGTGGGAAACGCTATCGGGTTGAGTCGTATTCTGCGGAACCGACACCTCCGAGTTCAGTAAACGAAAAAGCGATCGTCGACGCAAAAGCGGTCGGCGAGGCTATCCGCAGGGCCGTGAAGCGGTCCGGTGCAAAGGCCACCGACGTGGCGATCGCCATAAGCGGCGACGCAGCGATCACCAAGGTTATCCAGATGCCATCGAGTCTGTCCGAGCGAGACCTCGAAGGCCAGGTCGAGATCCAGGCCGACCAGTACATCCCGTTCCCCATGGAGGAAGTCAGCTTCGACTACGAAATCGTGGGACCGAACGAGGGCGACCCGGAATTGATGGATGTGCTGCTGGTCGCGACGCGTACCGACAACGTCGAACAGCGGCAACAGGCCGTGCAGGCAGCCGGACTCACCGCGCAGATCGTCGACGTCGAGGCATTTGCGCTGGAAAATGCCTGCCAGCTGCTCAGTCACCAGATTCCCGACGCCGGTATGGGGCAGTCAGTCGCGATCGTCGATATCGGCGCAAGCAGCACTACTTTCAGCGTGCTTCAGGACCTCAAGGTTATTTATACGCGCGACTTTGCATTCGGCGGGCAGCAGCTCACCGAGGAAATCATGCGCACCTACGGCCTCAGCATGGAAGACGCGGGTCGCGCGAAGAAGCAGGGCGGCCTGCCGAGTAACTATCAACCGGAGGTGCTCGAGCCGTTCGTCGACGACATGACCCAGCAGGTCAGTCGTTCCCTGCAGTTCTATCTCGCGTCCGGCGGCGGTCGTGAGCAACCCGACATGATTCTGGTTTGCTGCGGTTGCGCCAACATTCCGGGAATTGCCGACGTGATCTCGAGCAGGGTCGGCATCCCGACGGAAGTGGGGGACCCGCTGGGTCAAATGAAAATATCTTCCAAGGCCAAATCGCAAGGAGTGCATAAGGATTCGACAGCACTGCTTACGGCATGCGGACTTGCACTGAGGAGCTTCGACTAATATGCCACGCATTAATCTCCTCCCCTGGCGCGAAGAAGAACGTAAACGGCGCCAACGCGATTTTCTGATTGCTACAGCCGCATCGGTTGTTGCAGCGGTCGTTGTACTCGGCGCCACGTTGTTCTTCTTCTCACAGATGATAGACAACCAGCAGGAACGGAATCGGCGCTTGACGATGGAAATCGAGGAACTTGATCGCAGCATCACCGAAATTGACGGGCTGGAGCGGCAAAAGGAACGCCTGCTCGCGCGCATGGAGATCATCGAGCAGCTACAGCGTTCGCGCCCGGAAATCGTCCATCTGTTTGACGAGGTGACGCGTCAACTGCCGGAAGGGGTTTACCTCACCGGCATGAAGCAACAGGGCAGCACGGTGGAAATAAAGGGTGTCGCCCAATCGAGTACGCGAGTCTCCGCACTGATGCGCCAGATCGATGCCTCCCAGTGGCTGGACGATCCGAGCGTAATAAAGGTCGAAACAACGGAAGAAGGTCCTGCGCGACAAGCCGAGTTTGTCGTGAACCTCAAGCAGCAGCGTGAGGGTGCCGAAGACGAGGAGGACGCAGGATGAACGTCGTTGAGGAGCTCAAAGCACTAGATGTAAATGACGTCGGCCGCTGGCCGTTTGTCTTTCGTGCGGCCGTAATAGTCATCGTGTTCGCGGTCGTACTGGGCCTCGGTGTCTACTGGTTCATTGTCGAAGACAAGCTGCCGCAGCTGCAGCGAGCACAGGAAGACGAACAGACCTTGCGTGTCACCTTCGAGAACAAGCAAAAGAAGGCGGCCAACTACGATGCCTACAAAGCGCAGCTGTCGCAGATGGAGCAGTCATTCGGCACCATGCTTCGGCAACTGCCTGGTGAAACGGAAATTCCCAGCCTGATCGTCGATATCTCACAGACCGGGCTCGCAGCCGGCCTGTCCGAGAAACTGTTCCAGCCGCAGCCGGAGATTCCGAAGGACTTTTACGCAGAAAAACCGATCACTATCAGTTTGTCCGGCGGCTATCACGAGATTGCCAACTTCGTCAGCGGTGTTGCAGCGCTACCGCGAATCGTGACGCTGCACGACATCAACATCACACCGGAGGCAGCGGGGAATTTCGATCAGCTAACGCTCGAAGTTACCGCGAAGACCTACCGTTATCTTGACGAGGAGGCAGAATAAAAATGGGTGCTTCCTTTATTAAACGCTTGATACCGTTAATGCTGATCGCCGGTTTCTCCCTGGCGGGCTGCGGCGGTGACATGGACGACCTCGACCAGTACATCAACGAGGTAAAAGCACGGCCGGGTGGCCGGATCGATCCGCTGCCGGAGATTACTCCGTATGAGGTGTTCACGTACGTCGCCGATGCGGAGGGGCTGCGCTCGCCGTTCGTTCCGGACGCGCCGCAAGCAGCAGTGGGCCCGGTTGGCGGTGGCGTAAAAAGGGACCTGGATCGCAGCCGGGAATTCCTGGAACAGTTTCCGCTGGACACGTTGCGAATGGTTGGCACGCTCACGCAGGCAGACCAGAACTACGGTCTGATTCAAACCTCCGACGGCCTGATCCACCGCGTGGTACCGGGAAATTACATGGGGCAGAACGACGGCAGAATCGTCTCCATCGATGAATCGGAAATTCAACTTATTGAAATAATTTCGGACGGGATTGGCGGATACCTCGAAAGAGAAGCCGCAGTCGCTCTCGCGGACTGATGCCTGAATGGAACTGGGAGTAATAGGAATGACGCTCAAAACGAAGCCGGCGATCGGCACACAATACCGACGTACGGTAGCGCTACTGACTGCCGCAGCTCAGGCTGCAATCCTCATGTTTTTCAGTCTTGCCGCCAATGCTCAGGAAGGGAACCGGCTGCAGGACATCCAGGTGCAAAGCCTGCCGGGGCAACGTGTCGAATTGAAACTCATTGTTAGCGGAACGGCGCCCGAACCGCTTGCATTCACCATTGAAGATCCGGCCAGAATCGCGCTGGACCTGCCGGAGACCACGCTTGGTCTGCAGTCGCGCCGACGAGACGTCAACCTCGGACCGCTGGATACCGTGCTGACCGCGGAAGCAAACGGTCGAACGCGCGTGGTGCTGAACCTGGATTCGATGGTTCCCTACGAAATGCGCCGCAGCGGCAACACCATTTACGTGACTCTCGGTACTGCCAGCGGCGACGCCGGCATGACCACCCAGTTCGCCGGGGCACCGGCCGCCAGCCAGAGCACACCGTCTTACGCATCCAGCGGCGCCCGCCAGATCAACAGCGTCGATTTCCGACGCACCCGCGATGGGGGCGGTCGCGTACTCGTTAACCTGAGCGATCCTTCAACACCGGTCGACATTCGCCAGGAAGGCGGCCGTGTCGTCGCCATTTTCAAGGATACGGCGCTGCCGGCGGAACTGATGCGCCGCCTCGACGTCATGGACTTCGCCACGCCCGTAACAACGGTCGACACGCTGCGCACCAACTTGGATACGCGCATCGTTATCAACGCGGAAGGCAAGTACGAACAACTTGCATACCAGTCAGACAACGACTTCACGATCGAAATCAATCCGGCTGTGGACGACCCCGACGCCCAGTCGACGCTGTTTTCCGAAACCAAGGAATACGAGGGTCAGCGCCTGACGCTGAACTTCCAGGACATCGAAACCCGCGCGGTTCTGCAGCTTCTGGCCGAAACTTCCGGGCGCAACATCGTCGTGTCGGATACCGTGCAGGGCAACGTCACGCTGCGCCTGCGCAACGTGCCCTGGGACCAGGCTCTCGACATCGTGATGACGACCAAGGGACTCGATATGCGCCAGAATGGCAACGTCATTATCGTTGCACCGGCGGAAGAAATTGCCGCACGCGAGACGGCCGACCTCGAAGCCAGGCAGGCGATCACCGAACTCGAGCCGCTTTACTCGGAGTTCCTCCAGGTCAATTACGCGAAGGCTGCAGACCTGGCACAGCTGATTGGCGCCTCCGAGGGCGGCGCGCTGCTCTCCGAACGTGGCAGCGTCGGCATCGACGATCGCACCAATACTCTGCTGGTTCAGGATACAGCGGAGCGCTTGCAGGACATTCGCCGCCTGGTGCGGACGCTGGATATTCCGATTCGACAGGTACTGATCGAATCGCGCGTCGTCGTCGTCAATGACGACTACAGCCGCGACCTCGGCGTACGCCTCGGCTTCACCGGCGTTGACGACACCAGCGACGGGCTGATCTCGGTGACCGGTTCGGGCGAGGGCTCGGACACGATCGTCAACTCGGCGCTCGACAACCTGAATACGAACGGCACGCCGTTCCCGCTCGAGGCGCCGGCACTGACCGATCGCTACAACGTAAACGTTCCGATCGAGAACCCGGCCGGCCGCCTGGCAATCGCCGTGCTCGACTCGGACTACATCGTGGACCTCGAGCTGACCGCGCTGCAGGCTGAGAATCGTGGCGAGATCATCTCGACGCCGCGCCTCATAACCGCGAACCAGAAAGAGGCGCGTATCGAACAGGGTGTTGAAATTCCTTACCAGGAAGCCGCGTCGTCAGGCGCGACCACCACGCAGTTCAAGAAAGCGGTACTGAGTCTGACGGTGACTCCGCAGATTACGCCGGATGACAACATCATCATGGATCTGCTGGTCAGCCAGGACAACGTTGGCGAACTGACGCCCAGCGCGACCGGCGGCCTGGTACCCAGTATCGATACGCGTTCCATAGAAACGCAGGTGCTCGTCAGCGACGGACAGACCGTCGTGCTCGGCGGTATCTACGAAACCGAGCGCCGCGATACCGTGAATAAAGTGCCGTTCCTGGGTGACATTCCGGGAGTTGGTTACTTGTTCCGATCGAAGAGTACGGTATCGAACAAGGCTGAATTGCTGATTTTTGTTACGCCGAGAATCCTCGAAGAGGGATCGAGCATTTACTAGCCGTGGTGTTACTCCGGAGCGGCCAAGGAAAGGAAGTCGAAAGATGAGAAAACTGTCTTATCTAACCGCGCTGCTGGCAACGTTGTTGCTGGGTGCGTGTAGTGGAGGCGAAGGATTCGTTACGGATCCGAACGTACCCATAGGACCGCCACCGCCCGCCGCTTCGGCGATTACGGTGCTGTCCAGCAGCCCGTCGCTGCCGTCTGACACGGGTCAGACGGTGACAATATCGGCGATTGTGCGCGATGCCAACAACGTAGCCATGCCGGACGTTACCGTCGTGATGTCGACGGATTCGGGGACACTGACAATCGTGAACCCGATAACCGATGCCAGCGGAGTCGTCACGGCGACACTGAGTGGTGGCGGCGATCCCACGAACCGGGTAATAACGGTAACCGCGGACGCGACGGGTATCGTCGGCACGGTGGCAGTCAATGTCATCGGCACCACGCTGACAATCTCCGGCCCGGCCGCGCTGCCGCAGGGCGACGCCGCAACCTACACGATATTTCTTGCCGATGCGGCCGGAAACGGCCTGGCGAACCAGCAGGTCGACATCACCTCCGAAAACGGTAATACCATCGATCAGGCCAGCGTGACGACGGATGTCAGCGGCCAGGCTCAGATCGAGGTCGCCGCGGCGGTCGCGGGTGACGATACGCTGACGGCAACGGCGCTCGGACTGACCGCCATAGCCGAACTCACGGTATCGGACGACAGTTTCGTACTGACGGCGCCGGCCGCCGGCACGGAAGTCGTTCTGAACACGGCAGTTGACGTCGATCTTACCTGGTCTGTGGCGGGTGCGCCCCAGGCCGGCGAGACGATCAACTTCAGCGCGACGCGCGGTACGCTGAGCGCATTCTCGGCGGTTACCGATGCGGCGGGCGTCGCCACGGTCACGATCCAGTCGACCAATGCCGGACCGTCTGTAATCACCGCGACCAACTCAGTCGGCACCAGCACCAGCGTCGAAATAGAGTTCATCGCGGACCAGCCGGACAATATCGAGGCGCAGGCAACGCCGTTTACGATCGGGCCGAACGAGCAGAGCGCGATCACGGCCATCGTGCGTGACGTGAACAACAACCTCGTGAAGAACGAAATCGTGCAGTTCGACCTGGACGACGTTTCCGGCGGCCAGCTGTCCGTGGCCAACGCCGTAACGGACAGCCAGGGACGCGCACAGACCTTCTATACGGCCAGCTCGACGACGAGCGCTAACAATGGTGTCGTAATAACCGCGACGGTGACGTCCGACCCGACGATATTCGACAGCGTCGCCCTTACCGTTGCGCAGCGGGAGTTGTTCCTGTCGATTGGTACCGGTAACGAGATCTTCGAGCCAAACTCAGCGCAATATCGCCAGGAGTTCGTGGTTCTGGCCACCGACTCGCAAGGTAATGGCGTGGAGGGTGTGAACGTACAGGTCGGCGTCTTGTCGGACTACTACCGCAAGGGCTTCTGGGTCTTCGATCCGCTGATTCCCGCGTGGGTAGCGGTGATCACATCGCCCAACTGTATTGATGAAGACATCAATAACCGCAACGGTGTGCTGGATCCCGGTGAGGACAACAACGGCAACGGGCGCATCGAAGCAGGTAACATCGCGGCCGTTGCAGCACAAAACGGATCCGGTGGTACGTTCGTCACCGACTCGTCGGGTCTCGGTATCGTCGACCTCATCTATCCGCAGGACCACGGTGTCTGGGTGGGCGTGACGATAACGGCGACGACATCGGTCCAGGGCACGGAGTTCGCTCGCTCGAGTACATTCGTGCTGCCGGTATCCGGTGACGATGTCGCCGATCAGAACGTCAGCCCGCCTGGCAACCCGAGCCCATACGGCACGGGTGGCAGCTGCGCAGACACGCTGTAAATTGCAACAGAGAAAGCCAACCTTCGGGTTGGCTTTCTCCATTCCCTGCTCTACCCGATGGCAAAACCGCTCAATGTCTTCCTCGTTGGCCCCATGGGTGCCGGCAAATCCGCTGTGGGCCGGCAGCTCGCGCGGCTGCTGCATTTCGACTACGTGGACAGCGACGAGGAAATCGAGAACCGCACGGGTGTCGACATACCCTTCATCTTCGAAAAAGAGGGCGAGGAGGGTTTTCGCAAACGCGAAGCGAAAGTGATCGACGAGCTCACGCAGCGCGAAGGCGTCGTCCTCGCAACCGGTGGCGGTGCCGTCATCGACCCGCAGAGTCGCAACCATCTAGGCGCGCGCGGTTGCGTCGTCTATCTCTACACCAGCGTCGCGCAGCAGCTGGAGCGCACGCAACGCGGGCGCAGCCGGCCACTGCTGGAAAACGACGACCCCGGGGCCGTTCTGACCGCATTGATGGAAGTGCGCGACCCGCTGTATCGCGAAATCGCCGACGTCGTCGTCGAAACCGACGGCCGCCGCGTCAACACCGTGGCGCGCGAAATCCACGACGCATTGTAGGAGCGGCGCCCCCGCCGCGACAATCACGATCCCGGCCCGTCCATGTCCGGATTGCCACCTGTCTACATGTAGGAGCGGCGCCCCCGCCGCGACCACCAACAC
>JAHHOT010000243.1 GCA_018677555.1 Gammaproteobacteria bacterium
ACCGCAGCCTGTCACTGACCGGTAGCGGCGCGCTGCGTCGACTGACAGCGACGTCGTGAACCTGATTGCGTGGAAGGCGGGTGTCGGCTACCTGCTGCGGCACCCCTGGCAGCTTGCCATGACGATCCTGGGCATCAGCCTCGGGGTGGCTGTGGTGGTTGCTGTCGACCTTGCCAACTCGAGTTCGCGCAAAGCCTTTGCACAGGCGATGGATGCGGTGAACGGTGCGGCGACGCACCAGATAGTGGGTGGGCCCGCCGGAATTGACGAACGAATATATGCGACGCTGCGGCGCGAGGGCGGGATGCGCCGTATAGCACCGATCGTTGCCGGCGACGGCGATATTGGCGCCGTAACCGTATATATCATGGGCGTCGATTTTTTTGCCGAAAGCAGTTTCCGCAACTTCAGCCGCTCGTCGGGCAGCGAGTTCACGCGGCCGCAGGCGTTGATACGGACGCTCATAACCGAGCCCGGTGCGGTGACCATGTCGGACGCTACGGCAGCTTCCCTGGATCTTAAGCCGGGTCAGCGCTTTGCGCTCATCGTCAACGGCAAGACGACCAATGCGGTTGTCGCGGGCGTTTTCGACGACAGCAGCGAATCCGGCATCGCGCTGCGCGACGTGCTGGTGGCCGATATTGCGACTGCGCAGGAATGGTTCCGCATGCACGGCCGTTTGTCGCGAATCGATGTCATCGCGGAGGGTAACCCCGGCGACGCCGGGTTGCAGCGAATCCGCGGGTTTTTGACGCCGGACCTGCAGCTGCTCGATGCTGACGGCCGCACTCAGGCAACGCTGGATATGGCGGCGGCATTTAAAACAAACCTGACTGCAATGAGCCTGCTCGCACTCCTGGTCGGCGTCTTCCTGATTTACAACAGCGTCAGTTTCGCCGTGTTGCAGAGACGGCAGCTCATCGGCGTATTACGCGCCCTGGGTGTTACGCGAGGCGAAATACTGTTGCTGATTCTCGCGGAAGCGCTAGCCCTGGGCATTGTCGGTGCAATCCTGGGAATCGGGCTGGGCCTGTGGCTTGGAGAATCTCTGCTCGGTCTTGTCGCGCAGTCGCTGAACGACCTCTACTTCCGGGTTGCCGTGACGTCCGTTTCTGCGTCCTCGGTGACGCTCGCCAAGGGCCTGGCCATCGCTGTCGTGGCGACCCTGTTCGCGGCGCTTGCGCCGGCCATCGAGGCAATGACATACCCGCCCCGGCTCTCCATGCTGCGCACGTCACTGGAGCAGAGGCTTGGCGTGGCCGTTCCGCGGCTGGCCTGGTCGGGAATCGGCTGTGCAGTGGTCGCGGGTGTCGCAATAGCTGTGTCCGGCACGAGCCTCGTCGCCGGTCTGGCTGCGTTGTTCGTCGTGGTCATGGGGCTTGCGCTGATCATCCCTTTAGCCCTGCAATACACCGGCTACCGTCTCGGGCGTGCCCGCCGGCCAATTTCGAATCTTCAGGCCAGGCTCGGGTTCGGCGGCGCGGCGTACTCCATCAGTCGTACCGGCGTTGCGGCTGCGGCCATGGCAATCGCGCTGGCCACCACCGTCGGCGTCAATACGATGGTCGGGAGTTTCAGAGCTGCTGTCACCGATTGGCTCGATCACACCCTGCAGTCCGATTTATACGTCAGCGTGACGGATGGCCGCATCATGCAAGAGCTCGCTGCCGCTATTCCGGAGAGCGACGGCGTGTTGGCGTCCAGCAGCGCACGTCGCGTTGTGCTGGAGTCACCGCAGGGACCGATCAGTCTCGTCGCCATCGAGTCGGCCGGTCAGGGCCGCGGCAAGCCCGACATCGTTGATGGCGATGCAGGGGACGCCTGGGAGGCCTTCAACGGAAATGCCGTCCTGCTGTCGGAGTCCTACGCGTTTCGCTATGGATTGCAGCGCGGCGACGAACTGATGCTGAGAACGCGCAATGGCGAAGAATCGTTTCCGGTTGCAGGAGTTTTTCGCAGCTACGGGTCGGGGCAGGGCTACCTGTTGATGACTGCGGCGACGTTTCTGCGCTGGTGGGACGATCCTGGCATCTCCACGATAGGGCTGTACCTCGACGAGCGCGCGGATGCTGACGACATTATCGCCAGCATTCGTGCCGCAAGCGACGGCAAGCAATCCCTGCGTGTGCGTTCCAACGCCGAACTGCGACAGCTGTCGCTCAAGATTTTCGATCAGACTTTCGTAATAACGGATGTTCTCTTCTGGCTGGCGCTGGCAATCGCGGTCGCCGGAATACTGGGCGCGATGCTGGCGACACAGTTCGAACGGTCGCGCGAGCTGGCGACGCTTCGCGCCATCGGCATGACACCCTGGCAAACGGGCCAGCTGGTCCTGGCGCAAACGGGCTTTATAGGTCTGGTCAGTGGCCTGGCGGCCGTGCCGCTCGGCCTGGTCATGGCGTGGATGCTGATACGAGTGATTAACCTGCGATCATTCGGCTGGAGCCTCGATCTGACGGTGTCAACGCCGATACTCATCGCAATTCCGGCCGTTGCCGTCTCGGTAGCCCTGCTCGCTGGCGTTTATCCGGCATGGCGGGCCGCTCGCGCCAGCCCCGCGCTGGCGATGAGGGAAGAGTAGATGTCCTTGCCTCGAGTGTTGTGCTTCCTGGCCTGCATCATTGCTGTGGCGGCATGCGGTAGTGACCAGCAGCAGTCGGAAAAATTTGCGGCGTCGAGTGACGTCGTGTCGTCGCGGTTGTCCGAGTTGCTGGGAAACGACGATCGTGCGGCATTTCCGTTGGTGCTCGAGGCGCGCACGTTTCGCTTTCCCGAGGACCACGGCGCTCATCCGGAATACCGCAACGAGTGGTGGTACCTGACGGGCAATCTCGACAGTTCGGCCGGGCGTCGCTATGGCTACGAGCTGACTCTGTTTCGTTTTGCCCTGACACCGTCGACGGCAACCGCCGGGCAGATCTCGAACTGGCGAAGCCGGCAGGTCTACATCGGGCACCTGGCGCTGACGGACGCGGCGCGTGGCGAATTTCACGTAGCGCAGCGCTATTCGCGCGATGCACTCGGTCTCGCGGGCGCGACCGACAATCCGCTGCGGGTCTGGCTGGATGACTGGTCGATCGTCGACGTCGGTGCGACCAACGATACGGACCGGCTACGCTGGAAGGTTTCGGCGATGCACGACGATTTCGGCATACGTCTCGACGTCGAAACTGCTACACCGCCGGTACTGCATGGCGACCGGGGCCTTTCGCGCAAATCGGCGGAGGCCGGCAACGCGTCCTACTACTACTCGATGCCGCGGCTTGAAACCAGCGGGGAAATCCGCGTGGGTTCGACCATGGAGCGGGTGAGCGGCCTCTCGTGGCTGGACAGGGAGTGGGGGAGCAGTGCGCTGGCTGCCAATCAGCAAGGCTGGGACTGGTTTGCCTTGCAGTTAGGGGATGGGTCCAGTCTCATGTTCTACCGGCTGCGGCGCAATGACGGCAGCGTGGATCCGATGAGCGCGGGCACGTGGATGCCAGCGTCGGCTGACCCGCTGCCGTTGACGGCGCGGGATGTCGATCTTGACGTGCGTCGCTACTGGGACAGCCCGCACGGCGGCCGCTACCCGCTGGCCTGGCGCATGCGCATCGCGAAACTCGGGCTGGACCTGGAGATCGACCCGGTGATCGATGCGCAGGAGTTGCTGGCCACAGTTCGCTACTGGGAGGGGGCTGTTGACACGCAGGGCGATATCCGTGGAACGCGCATCCAAGGGCGCGGATACGTCGAACTGACCGGCTATGGTGACAGGCGTGAGTGACCGCTCGCGCCGTTTCCTGATGCTGGTGGCTGTGCTGCTGCAAACCGCGGCGTCGAGCACCTTGCGCAAGAAACCGGATGAATAAGGAATTGAACGGTTCGGCAGCGAGAGTCGAACGCGGTGGTGTGATTGCCGCAGTTCTCGCGTTCGGTATGTGGGGAATGCTGCCTGTTTACTTCATCATAGTTGCGGAGGTATCGGCGACCGAGATGCTGGCCCATCGCGTAATCTGGGCGGTGCCATTCGGCGCGGTCATCCTGTGGGCCCGGCGACAGTGGCCGGAAGTCCGCGCCGCGATACGAGTGCCAACGTCGCTCGCACTGCTGGCCCTTTCCGCAACCTTTATTGCGGTGAACTGGTTCGGCTACATATGGGCTGTGCAGAACCAGCAAATATTTCAGGCAAGCCTTGGCTACTACATCAATCCCCTGATGTACGTTCTTGCGGGTTTCGTGATTCTCGGCGAGCGCCTGCGTACGTTCCAGTTGCTTGCTGTCGCGCTGGCTGCTGTCGGCGTTGGCGTGCTGACCGTAAGCGGGGGACAATTTCCTGCAATTGCCATACTGGTCGCCGTTTCATTCACCCTGTACGGCGTAATTCGCAAGCAGATAGACGTTGGCGCCATGCCCGGACTGTTTATCGAAACCGTGCTGTTGCTGCCGCTCTGTGCTGGCTACCTGATCTGGCTGTTGCGATCCGGGCATGCGGCGTTCAGCCTGGCGGACCCGACCATGTTCGCGTTGCTGTTGCTGGCGGGACCGGTCACCGTCGTGCCGCTGTTACTTTTCGCTGTGGCAGCGCGCCGACTGCGCCTGTCCACGATTGGTTTCCTGCAATTTATAGCGCCCACCGGGCAATTCATTATCGGCGTTGTCCATGGCGAGCCGCTGACACTGGCGCACCTGGTCTGTTTCGCGTTTATCTGGACAGCCTTGTCTGTGTTTCTCTACGACGCCTGGAGAAACTCACGCAAGCTGCCGGTTGCGGTCTAGCCGAAGAGCTCTTTATAGGTTTGCACGTAGTAACGCATTTCATGCGGTTTTGCCATGCTGATGCGGGACCATTTCAGGAATGGCGGAAATGGCCGGCCGGAATGGATGCCGTGCTCGCGCAATCTTGCATTGAGCTCGCGCACGTCGATTCCGGTTTCGAAGAACGTGAAATTTGCGTGTGATCTTACGTAGCGCAACTGCAGATCCTCGAACATCTTTTCGACAATCGCCATTGATTCCTTAGCCTTGCGGCGTGTGAAATTCTGGAACTCGACGTCGCCGTAACTCGCATAGGCAGCTGACGTGCTCAGGATATTCTGGCGGCTCGTTTTCTTTTCGTCGATCAGGCGGATGTGGTCCGGATGCGCATAGCCAAAGCCGGTGCGCAGACCGGCGAGTCCGTGGATCTTGGACGCGGTGCGCGCGACGATAACGTTCTTGTGGCCGTTTCTGACGAGTTCCATCATCGACGCGTAAGCGGGGTCCTCGACGTATTCGTAATACGCTTCGTCGATAAACACCATGCATTTCTTCGATACTTCCAGCACGAAGTCGCGCAGGGCGTCCTTTGCAATGATCGACGGAATCGGGTTGTTCGGATTCACGAGATAGACGCAGGTCGTATCGCGCCGAATCGCACTGGCAATAGCGTCGAGATCGATACGTAAGCGGTCATCGACCGGCACGCGAATGATCTTCGACCCGGCCCGTTCTGCATAGTTGACCAGGTCGTGATAGGTAGGATCAGCACATACGACCGAACCTTTATCCATGCTCGCAATCATGCCGGCCGTCCGCAGAATTTCACCCGAGCCAGTGCCGACGACAATATGGTCGGGTGACAACTGTTCGAGGTCGGCCAGGCGTGCGCGCAACTGATCATCGATGCCGCCGTAACGATTGGTGAGATGCATAGCGCCGTTGATCGCCTGCAATGCAAGCCGCGACGGTCCGTAAGGGTTTTCGTTCGTCCCGGCACGGATAAGGTAGTCGGGCCGCGGCTCCATGCCGGCGTCCTGAGCAAATGTGCGGCTGGATAAAAGTGCGGCGCCTACTGCTGACGCACCGCTGAGCAGTGCCTGGCGCCTGGTAATCTTGTTCGGCATCGCCGCCCCCGTGCTTTGCGATCTCGCGTCACCGTATGCCCAAAGCACAGGAATTTCAACAGACGCAGGTGTCTGCGTCAGCGGATTTCGGCGCGCAGCTTGTCGCGGTTGATCTCCGCCTGCAGTATCCGGGTCTCCCAGCGAATCTTGCGCAGAAACAACAGGCCGAAGATATAGCCGGCAATGCCACCGGTCACATGGGCCATGACATTGACCATGCCATGGTCTTCCTCGGTGAATAACTTGAACAGATCGCCGCCGATAAACCAGAGCGCGAGAATCCAGGCCGGTACGGCGACCGTGCCAACGAAAACGACCAGCCAGTAGGCACAGCGGATATTGCCGTTTGGCAGCATGTAGGCGAACAGCCCGATCATGCCCATGACGACGCCGGACAGGCCGAGCGTCGGGAAATGCTGTCCGGCGGTGATCGCAGATATGGACGAAAAGGCGCCCGTGAACAGGCATATGCTGACGAACGCGGCAACGAACCATCCGGCGCCGATGAGCACTTCCATCGCACCGGCAAACGCGATGAAGAAGATCAGGTTAAAAATAATGTGTGACCAGTCGCCGTGTGCGAATGCCGACGTAACCATCGTCAGAGGATTCCAGGTATCAGTGTAATAGGCGAGACCGTGGTTAGGGTTGGGGGGCACCCGGCGCTGATAGTTGCGCAGCTCCTCGCTGAGCATGTCCGACACATAAATCCTGGAATCTTCCGGGCTGAGGCCCGTCAGCGGCTTCATAGAGCTCACCAGCACATCGATGCGTTGCTTGGAATCCTCGGCATTCGCAATGCCCCACACGACTTCGATGCAGGCTTCGTCACCCTGCAGGCCGGAGATGCGCCCGAACACCATGCGCGTAATGCGGCTTTTTGGCGCATTGCAGTAGGCGTAAATGGCATTTTCGTATTTCTGCCAGTCGCTTTGCTGTTTCAAGAAAACGCCAAGACATATCACGCAAACGAGTGTCGTCAGCCACGGAAATCGCGCCAGCGGAAAATCGGCTTTGAATGGCATGAAGAACATCGGCAGGAATTCGGTCGCGCGGCGCTGTGCTAATCGGCACAAAATATAACGTTTATCAACCTGAAATCCTTGCGGCAAGTCTCTGTTTCAGCGCCGATGGGCAGTTTCGCCACGGTTCTGAGACGCGGACCCGGGACGCGGCGGCAATGAATGACGTGACGTTCGTCGCGCCGCTAGCGTCGAAGAATAGCTAACCAGCGCGCGATATTGAGCAGGCTCATCAGCGATGCCGCGACGTACGTCATCGCCGCGGCGCGCAGAATTCGAGTTGCATGCGGGTAGTCGACTTTTTTCAGGATGCCGTGCCGGTCGAGCATGGGCAAAGCGCGTGCGAAGCTCGCATTGAATTCCGTCGGGAGGGTGATCAAATGGACGAGCGTCGCCGTGGCCAGGGTCAACAGGCCGCCTATGAACATCAATGCAGCGACACCTGGGGCGCGCGTTAGCGCGGCCGCCACGGGCGCCACGATCAGGATGCCGGCACCCAGTTTTTCAATACCCCGTGTTGCCTTGACCAGCCGCGTCCGTAACCTGAGCGGTGCGTAACCACTGGCATCCTGCAAGGCGTGGCCTACCTCGTGAGCGGCAACCGTAATCGCCGTCAGCGAACGACCGTTGAAGTTTTCCGATGAAAGACGGACTGCTTTGGCCTGCGGGTCGTAGTGATCGCCAGTGTCCGTTTCCTCTACCGCCACGTTTCGCAGCTCATGCTTGTCAAGCAGGTGACGCGCGAGCTCGGCACCACTTCCGGAATAGCGGTTCGCCGGACGGGAATAGCGCGCCAGCGTGCGCTTGACCCAGATTCCGGGCCCGAACACGATTAGCAGAACGGCAACGGCGAAAACGACAATGGCCATTTGCACTATGATATGCCGAATTCAGCCGAATGCCGACGCTAATGACGACTGACCAGATCACGCTGTTTGCTTTACTGTTGTTTGTTTTCGTTTTCCTGATCTGGGGACGCTGGCGTTACGATCTCGTGGCATTCGTGGCGCTGCTGGCTGCGATATTGACCGGTGTGGTGCCTTCGGCGCAGGCGTTCTCCGGTTTCGGTCATCCGGCCACGGTAATCATTGCGCTGGTGTTGATTGTCAGCCGCGGCTTGTCCAATTCAGGCGCTATCGAGGCGCTTGGTCGCCTGGTTTTGTCCGGTGGAAAAAGCCTCGCCGTGCACATCAGCATGATGTCGTCCGTGGCCGCGGTGCTCTCCGCGGTGATGAACAACGTGGCCGCGCTCGCCCTCCTGATGCCGGTGGATATTCAGGCAGCGCACAAAGCGAAGCGCAGTCCGGCCTTGTCGCTCATGCCGCTTTCATTCGCTTCCATTCTCGGCGGAATGGTTACCCTGATCGGTACGCCGCCGAACATCGTTATTGCAGAGTTTCGCGGCGACGCGTTCGGTGAATCGTTCCGCATGTTCGATTTCGCCCCGGTAGGCATAGCCTGTGCTGCCGTCGGGGTCGCTTACGTCGCCCTCATTGGCTGGCGGCTGCTGCCGGCCGATCGTCGACAATCCGATGCCGGCAAAGACCTTTTCGAGTTGGCGGAATACGTTGCCGAGCTGAAGGTCTCCGAGGGCGCCAGGATCATCGGCAAGCGGGTAGGGGATCTCGATTCGCGCGCCGAGGAGGCCGATGTCGAGATACTGGGGCTGGCACGCAGGGGGCGGCGCATGCCCGGGCTGGCCCGCAACACAGAGATAAAGGCAGGCGACATCCTCGTGGTCGAGGCGAATCCGGACCGTATCGAGGAATTACAGGGGAGCATGCAGCTTGAGTTCGTTGGCGCCGGCCTGGACGTGTTGCAGGAAGAGGAGCTGCAGTTGTCAGAAGTGGTCGTGCCTGAGTCGTCCGCCCTGAATGGCAGGTCGACATCCTCGGTTCGGCTTCTTTACCGCTATGGCGTCGCACTGGTTGGCGTGTCGCGGCAGGACCAGCGGTTCCGCCAGAACATTCGCAAGCTGCCGATCGAGGCTGGCGACGTCCTGTTACTCCTGGGGTCGCCGGAAAGACTCAGCGATGTCATTGGCCGTCTGGGCTTGTTGCCGCTGGCGTATCGTGGGCAGAAAGTCATCCAGCGAAACAAGATGTGGCTGGCCGTCGGTATATTCGCATCGGCGATTGCGGCGGCCAGTTTTGGAATCGTGTATCTGCCGGTCGCACTTGGCTGCGTCGCGGCTGCGTACGTCGCGCTGAACGTTGTGCCGATCCGTGATGTTTACGATTCGGTGGAGTGGCCGGTAATCGTCTTGCTGGGTTGCATGATTCCGATCGGTGCGGCGCTGCAGGCAACGGGGAGCACGTCTCTCATTGTCGACGGCATTGTCGGTGTTTCGTCCGGCTTCCCGCCAGCCGCGGTTCTTGCGCTGCTGATTGTCGTAACCATGACGCTCTCCGATGTCATGAATAACACGGCAACGGCAGTCATTGCCGCGCCGATCGCCGTCGAACTTGCGGATCGCCTCGGTGTCAATGCCGATCCGTTTCTTATGGGCGTCGCGGTCGCCGCATCCTGTGCGTTTCTCACGCCGATCGGGCACAAAAACAATACGCTCATCATGGGACCCGGTGGCTATCGGTTCGGTGATTACTGGCGAATGGGCTTGCCCCTGGAAATACTTATCGTCGTCGTTAGCGTACCCATGATCATGTGGGTGTGGCCCCTCTGAAGTAGCTGCACAATATGTAAAGTGATTGTCGCAATTTGCCGCCAACCTGGTCACAAAGTGACACGCCCGGTGCTGCGCGCGAGCGCCGTCTTCGACGGCGCTAACTCATCGGATCCCTTTTAATTCAATCGACTACGTCGCATCCCGCGGTAGCCGTGCAATTGGCACGACTGTTGCACATTACTTCTTGCGGGCCAGGGACGGCCCAGGGAGATCAGGACCAGAATAAAAGAGGAACGAACGATGAGCACACAGGTTATCCAGGACTGGACAGACAGCAACGTGTTGCTGAAATTCGGTGAGCACAAAGACGTGCGTTACAAAGTCTATAAAGACGGCACGCGCCTGTACCAGGAAATTCGCGACGTAGATGATGCCCCGATACACACGCTTGAATTGCCAGACGGGCTTGCGCTCGAGAAGAGCAGCTACGAGGTGCTATTGCGTTACGTGCTGCTGGACGTCGTCGAAGACTAGGAGTCTGTTGAAAAAGCCATCCATGGCTTTTTCAACGTCGCCGTTCGAAAAGCGTGGTTTTCGAACGGCTCACATTCTTGATGAGTTGCAGCCATCGAAAATGGCGGTACATGCTATACCGCCTGGCAGCATGTCGAAATATTGTTTTTTTTAAACCAGCTGCCAGGCGAACGTCAGCTTGCCGAAGCGGCGGCGCGTAGCTGCGCTACACGGTCCAGTTCCCACTCGGCAAGGTTGAGTTCTATCGCCCAGAAGCCGAAAATCCACAGGAACGAATCCCAGGCGTACATCGGGTATCCGGTGACCAGCCATACGACAGCGTCGATACTGAGGACAAGATAACCGAGCGTTTTAATCTGGCGTATCGATTGCATCAGTGTGCTGGAAAACTGGTCCCTGGTCTGCAGCCAGACTTCGATCTCGATCAGTGCCACGACAATCAACCAGACCACCGCATTGACCACGTCCACCCAGCCGATCCATTGCACATGAGCCAGCGTGGGCGCATCGATCACGGAAACTTCGTTTGCGATCTGGAAGAAGCGGCTACCGCTCGCAATGCTGGCGCAGTTCTGCGCGCTTATCTCGACATATTCGATCGAGTCGACCTGCACGTATCGACCCTGATCAGCCAGCTGGCACAAGCTGCTGACGCCGGGCACTTCCACGATGTCGTAGTTCTCCAGCGTCTCTGCCGTGTAGCCGTAGGCGGCGAAAAAGATCGATACGTAGCACACGACTCTTGCAATCAGAAACGCACGGATGACCCAGGGCTTGAATGCTTCGTCCGGTAGAACGTAGGTTTCCAGTTCGAACAGAAACACCAGGCCGAGCCAGGCCAGCATATCGACCGACGTGGTAAACCGCTCGAGAACATCAGCGAGCGGCGCATCTGCGGGGAGTGAGCTGTTGAACGCCGTCCAGTCGTCGAACAGGTAAATGCCGAAGTTGATGACCAGGCTGCCGTAGACGATCCATTTGATTGCCTGTGCAATCCGCGGACGCCGCAGTAACGGCACCAGCATGGACTTGATCGTAAAAGCATTGCCGGTCCCTGGGGACAGGCTGGGCGATTCCGGCATACCGCACATCCCGACACAGCAAGTGCCTGAACATAGCGAATAGGCGCTCGCCTTGCCAGCACAGATGCAGCCGGCGCGCGTGCAGCGTCACAAAAAAGACGTCTCGACGCCGCCAGCCTGCTGATTTGTGACCGGTTTTGTAGGTAGTACCGGCGTTTTTCCAGACAATGTCGGACTCCGTACGCCGGCTCGCCTTCGCAGGACGCGTTATGAAGAATTTCATTGTCTGGGCAATCATCGTTGGCGGTGGGAATTACCTCGCGGCGAAATGGTACCTGCATTACAGCGTCAGCAGCGATCTCGACTACGCGATAATGATGGTGAGCCCGTACGCCGATATTCAGTACGACGGTGTCAGCTCTACGATGACCGGTGAACTGAGCATCGACGGTATTACCGCACGCTTCGGCGATTTCCGCGACGAAATCTACATCGACAAGGTTAGCGTCAAAACCCCGAGCTTCTTGCATTTGATCGACCTTGGCGATGTCGGTTATGACGTCGGGTCTGGCGAGCTCGACGTTCCGGACTCGTTAGGGTTTTCTCTTGCGGGCATACGTGCCCCGATGGATTCTGACTACATCCGCTGGGCCTACAAGGAAAGTTTGAAGGAAGCGTCCCCCGGAGAAGATGCGGAGGAGCCGGGAGCCCGATGTGCCGGCAAGTACGGTTTCTCGCCTGTCGAACTGGAACGGCTCGGCTATGAATCCATGGATGTCAGTATGTCGATGTCTTATCGACAGGACGACGGTAACTTCATCCTCGATCTGGACATGGATATCAGGGATATGTGGTCGATGGCAATGTCGATGACGATGTCCGGCAACGTTCCACAGGAGGCGCTACGCGGCAACTATCGGCCGCGCCTGGTCGAAGGCGAGCTGCAGTTCACCGACCAATCGTTTAACGACAGGATTCGCGAGAATTGCGAACGTGCCGGGCTGGACACGGAGCAAATCATCGCCGCGCAAATCGAGGCATTCTCCTACGACGCCGAAGAATTGGGCATTGTGTACGACGAGTACGTGCTGGAGCCGTACAAGGAGTTTCTTGCTGGAAAGTCAGTCTTTGTCATGACGGCGAAGCCGACCGAGCCAATTGCGTTTTCGCAAATCGACCTGTACAAACCGAGCGATGTGCCGGCTTTGCTGAACCTGAGCGCCTCAACACACTAAGGCGGGTTCGTCCCTCTTCGCGGTGTTGCTTGCCGCTCGCAATTGTTGTCTGATGTTGAGGTCGCCGCCGACGCGGCAACTCATCGTGTGATGCGCCTATGTCCAGCCGATTGCAGGCTTTGCTTGCTGTAGCCATCTGTTCCGGATGCGGAGCCGGGCAGGCGAGTACGTTGATCGCAAACGTTCGTGTAATCGATGGTAGCGGGTCACCTGCGCGCAGCGCATCCGTCCGTGTGGATGGCAATCGGATTACCGCCGTCGGCAAGCTGGAGACGGAACCCGCAGACGAGCTGATTGACGGCGCAGGGCTGGTGCTCGCACCAGGTTTCATCGACGCGCACAGTCATCACGACACTGGAATCGCCGATTCGCCGCAAGCGCTTGCCGCTGTCAGTCAGGGCATTACGACGGCAGTTGTCGGCCAGGACGGTTTTCACGCCTGGCCGTTACAGCAGTTTTTCGACGCGTTGCGACAACAACCGGCGGCGCTGAACTTTGCATCAATGGCGGGACACAGCACGCTGCGCAGCCGGGTCATGGAAGACGATTACCGACGTCCGTCGTCGGACGCGGAGATCGGCGCCATGCTTGCGATGCTCGCCGAGGAACTCGAGGCTGGCGCGCTGGGACTATCCAGCGGGCTTGAATACGATCCCGGTTCGTTTGCGGATACTCGCGAACTGCTGGCACTGGCGAAGATCGCGGCCGGGGAGAGTGGCGTGTACCAGACTCACATCCGCAGCGAAGACCAGTACTTCTGGGAGGCTGTCGACGAGGCGGTACACATAGGCCGCGGGGCGCAGGTCCCCGTTATCATCTCGCATATCAAGCTCGCGATGAACAGCTATTGGGGGCAGGCGCAGCGACTCCTCGAGGTGCTCGACAGCGCAAGAGACTCCGGCGTCGATATCAGTGCAGACATCTATCCCTACGACGCCTGGAACACGTCTTTTCTGTGGCTCGAGACATTGTTTCCGGAGCGCGACCTGAATCGACGGGAAGGCGCGGCGTACATCCTGAACGAGATGCTGTCGCCCGAGGGCATCCTGATTTTCGGGCACCCGGCATTGCCGCGTGACGGCATGACTATTGCGGATATGGCGGCGCTGCGCGAGCAGGACCATGAAACCGTGCTGATCGAGCTGCTGAAACAGGATGCGGCGACGGTCAGGGAGAAGGGCGAAGAGGCCGGTGCTTCGATGCTGGGCGTCGCCATGCACGAACAGGATATCGAGCCGCTGATGGCCTGGCGGCACACGGTTATCTGCAGCGACGGCGGACTGAGCGGCCCGCATCCGCGCGGCTTTGGCGCCTTTGCGCGTGTGCTGGGGTACTACAGCCGCCAGCGGGAGGTCATGCCTCTGGAGACCGCGGTACACAAAATGACGGCACTGACGGCGAGCAAGCTCGGCATTCGGTCACGCGGGCTGATCAGGCCCGGCTTTTACGCGGACCTGGTGCTTTTCGACCCGGACCTGGTCGCCGACCGCGCGACAGCGGTCGAGCCCCTGAAAGTCTCCGCAGGCATCGAGCAGGTGTGGGTCAATGGCAAGGTCGTTTACGAGAACGGGGCAGTGACCGGCGCATTGCCCGGCGTTCCGGTATTACGTCAGTAGCGATATCGCAGATCAATCAGATTGACGTCCAAAGGCTTGCTCACCGGAATCCTGCGTATCGGATGCCGTTCGCGACACAGCGTGGCGGCCTCGGCCTCTGCGAGTCGCTGCAAGGTAGAGTGCACCTCCGGGTTGTCCGTCTCCTCATAGGCGTCCTGCAGGGCGCGCCGGCGTATATCGTCACGGCAACTTTCGTAGGCTTGCTCGACTGCCGGATCGGGTATCGTTGTTTCGGTTGGCAGTGAAAATCGCGGGTTCACGTCAACGTCGAACACAGCCAGCGTCGCAACCGATGCGACCGCCAGGCCGAGCAGGATATGCTTGCGAGCGCCCATAGCCAGACAGTGTAAGGGCTCTCACCGGGGAGCGCAGCGCCGGCTGCCGCGCAATCCGCCATGGCTTGGCATCGCCAGGAAAGTCCGGGAGAATCGGGGATCGGCCGGCACCAGGGCAAATCGGGAGCGCGCATTGAAAGACCACGTCACACGACGGGATTTTCTCAACGGAACCCGTATTGCTATCGGCGCGTCGCTCGTTGGGCCGTTGTCCGCAATGCAGAATCCGGCAGCAGCAGGATTGCCCGACGACTACTATCCGCCAGCGAAGACAGGGCTGCGCGGCAGCCATGCGGGTTCCTTCGAAACGTTTCATGCCCGCGTGGAGGGCGCCAGCTGGCCGCCAGGCGCAGCGGAAGAAAGCTATGACCTCGTGGTGGCAGGTGGCGGCATCAGCGGGTTGTCGGCGGCGTATTTTTATCGTCGCAAGAAACCGGACGCGCGCATCCTGGTGCTGGACAATCACGATGACTTCGGCGGTCATGCGAAACGCAACGAGTTCTCGATTAACGGCGCTACGCGAATCGGCTACGGCGGAACAGAGTCAATCGACACACCGTCGGCCTACACAGATGTCGCTAAAAAGCTCCTGCTCGACATTGGCATAGACACGGACAAGTTCTATGAGGCCTACCACCAGGAACTCTATTCGTCCATGGGTCTCAGCAAGGGAATCGTGTTTGACGATAAATCGTTCACGACGCGCAAACTGGTTACAGGCTACGGCAAGATTCCCTGGGAAGAGTTTGCGGCGCAGTCGCCTATGACCGAACAGGCGAAAAAGGACTTCATTCGAGTACAGACCGCATCGCGTGACTATTTACCCGGACTGAGCCCGCAAGAAAAACACGAAAAACTCAGCCGCATGAGTTATTACGACTACCTGAAGGATATCGTCAAGGTCGACCAGCAGGTTCTCGAAATTTATCGCCGGTGGGGAATGAGTTTCTGGTGCGTAGGAATCGACGAGATTCCGGCAACCTCGATTCAGTCCTACGACGGTGGCATGCCCGGCCTGGACCACACGCTCAGACGCGTCGGTCATCGCGGCAACGAGCCATATATATTTCATTTTCCGGATGGCAACGCATCGGTCGCGCGCTTGCTCGTACGACAGCTGATACCGTCGGCGATGCCGGGATCGACAATGGAGGACGTAGTAACGGCGCGCGCCGACTACTCGGAGCTCGACCGTGAAGACGCCAATGTGCGTATTCGCCTCAACAGCACGGTGGTGGACACCCGCCACACGGCGCGTGGCGACGCCGTCGACGTCACTTATGTCATCGACGGCAAGCCTCATACCGTGCGTTGCAAGAAATGCGTTCTGGCCTGTTACAACGCCGCGATTCCGTATATTGCCACGGAGCTTTCGCAGAAACAGAAAGACGGGCTCGCGTACAACGTCAAGGTCCCGCTTGCATACGTGAAGGTCATGGTGCCGCACTGGAGATGGTTTGCCGACCTGGGTATGGACTTTGCGTACTACACGAACGACTTTTACAAGCAGGTGGAACTGGATTACCCGGTGTCGCTGGGCAAATACAAGTTCAACAAGTCCCCGGACGAACCGATGATCCTGCACATGTGTCATTCGCATCACTCGCCGGACATCCGGGGTCCCGAACAATGGCGCGAGGCGCGCCGCGTCATGTTGCAAACGCCGTTTAGCGGGTTTGAAGGACACGTGCGCGATCAACTCGACCAGGCGCTGGCCGGGGCGGGCTTCGATGCAGAGCGGGACATACATGCAATTACCGTCAATCGGTGGCCGCATGGTTACGCCTACAACCCCGGTTTTCTGTGGGAGCCGGACTGGAAAACGGAGCCGGAAAAACCCTGGGTGGTCGGCCGGCAGCCGCTCGGTCACATCACGATTGCCAACTCCGATTCGGGGGCGGCCGCGAATACCAACGCCGCGATCACGCAGGCCTGGCGGGCCGTTGAGGAGGCGCTGAACGCGTGACGGTGAGCCGTCTCTGCTGTTCAGCATCGATGACATGTCGAAAACACGGCGCCTGACTCCGGAAACAGTCGCAGTACAAGCGAACCACTACGTGGATCGCGCGACCGGCGGCGTCGTGCCGCCAATTCAGCCGTCGACGACCTTTGCCCGTGATGAGCAATATCGCTTGCTGTCGCCGGCGCATAGTTACGGGCGAGACGAGAATCCGGGCTATCTCGTCGTCGAAGAGGTCCTCGCGCAACTCGAAGGTGCAAGCGGGGCACTGCTCTTTTCGTCGGGCATGGCTGCGGCGACCGCGGTGGTTCAGGCGCTGCACCCTGGCGACCATGTCGTTGCGCCCAGGGTCATGTACTGGGGCCTGCGCAACTGGCTGGTGCACTTTACGGCCAAGTGGGGCTTACCGCTGGATTTTTATGATCCGGGCGAACAGGGAAGTCTCGAGGCAGCCGTTATCGACGGCAAAACCCGGCTGGTGTGGATTGAGACACCCTGCAACCCGACCTGGGACGTCATCGACATCGCCGCCGCGGCACAAGTCGCGCACCGCGCCGGCGCAGTCCTGGCTGTCGACTCGACGGTTTCAACACCCGTCCTGACACGCCCGATCGAACATGGCGCCGATATTGTCATGCACTCGGCAACGAAGTACCTCAACGGCCACAGCGACGTCGTGCTGGGGGCACTGGCCACGGCGAAGAACGATGAATTCTGGCAGACAATCGCAACTCAGCGTGCGGAAGCCGGCGCAATCGCAGGGTCGTTCGAAGCCTGGTTGTTGCAGCGGGGGATGCGGACGCTGTACCTGCGCGTACAGCGTTCCAGCGAAAGTGCGCTGGCAATAGCCAGGCATTTCGAGTCACACGCAGCGCTGTCTGCGGTATTGTACCCGGGTCTTGTTTCGCACCCGGGCCACGGCGTTGCCGCGCGCCAGATGCAGAGCGGCTTTGGCGGCATGCTGTCGTTGCGCGTTCGGGGCGGCGCGGAAGCGGCACTTGCGGTCGCCAGCCGCTGCAAGGTTTTCGTGCCCGCTACCTCGCTCGGCGGGGTGGAGAGTCTCATCGAGCATCGTTATACGATCGAGGGGCCCGATAGCCCGATCCCCGGCGATTTGCTGCGGCTTTCGGTCGGGATTGAATCGGTCGATGACCTGATCGCGGACCTGGAGCAGGCACTGACTTGAGCGGCTGCAGGTATCGTTACTATGAATCGTCGGCCGCAGTTTCTCTCCAAATCCAAACTCATGTCGGCGAGGCAGTGCCCGAAGCGCCTCTATCTCGAAATTCACCGTCCGGACCTGGTTCGCTTCTCGGCTGCCGCCGAATTCGCGTTCGCCGTCGGTGACTCCGTCGGCGAGGTTGCCCGTGACATATATGGCAGCGCGGATTCCGAGCTGATTCCGTACGCGGGCGGTCTGGGCCACGCGCTCCGGAAGTCACGTCGATTGATCAGCGAAGGGCCGCGTTTTCCGATCTTCGAGGCGACCTTGCAGCACGACGGAGTCCTGGTCCGGATCGATGCACTATTGCCCTACAGGGACCGCTGGCAGATTGTCGAGGTAAAGGCGTCAACCACAACGAAGGAAGACCACCTGTACGACTGCGCCATTCAATGCTGGGTATTCCGTGGACTCGGTTATCCGCTGCAGGAATGTGCCCTGGCACACGTCGATAACCGCTTCGTTTACGAGGGTTCCGGCGATTACAACGGGCTACTGATCGAAGAGGATATTACCGAGGAAGTCGATCGTATGGCCGATCTCGTGCCGGCGTGGGTCAGCGACGCACGCAAGGTTGCGCGCGGACGCGAGCCCGACATTGACGTCGGCACGCAGTGCTTTTCGCCTCACGAGTGCCCGTTCGTCTCCCACTGCTGGCCGATGGACACGGAATTTCCCCTGTTGAATCTCGGCGGCGGCGTACGCAAGGACAAGCTTGCAGCCCTCGTTGCCGACGGCGTTAGCGACGTCCGGGATATTCCAGCGCAGGATCTGAACGACCGCCAGCGGCGAATCCAGAAGGTGTGCCGTGACGGCAAGGCGGAACTCCTGCCTGCCGCCGCCGACTTTGTCGCAAGCCTCGAGTTTCCGCGGTATTACCTCGATTTTGAAACCATCATGCCTGCAGTGCCGGTATTCGCGGGAACGCGGCCTTATGAAACGCTTCCGGTGCAGTGGTCATGTCACTACGAAGCGGATCGCGACTCTCTGGACCACGCGGAATTTCTCGACCTGAGCGGTGACCCGCCGATGCGGCGACTTGCCGAATCGCTGATCCGCGCACTCGGACACTCAGGGCCCGTGCTGACGTACTCGCCGTACGAGGAACGAATGATCAATGGACTGATCGAGCGGTTTCCGGACCTCGCTGAAGCGCTGCGCGGCATCCTGAAGCGCCTGACCGATCTGTTGCCGATCGTGCGTGAAAACTACTACCACCCGGCGATGCAGGGTTCGTGGTCGATCAAAGCGGTGCTGCCCACGATCGGTAGCGATCTGGATTACAAGAAACTTGAAGAAATACAGGATGGTACGCAAGCTTCTGCAGCTTATTTAGAGGCAATAAATCCGGCCACGCCAGCGCCACGCAAAGCCGAGTTGAAGAAGCGTCTGCTGGACTATTGCCGGCAGGACACGCTGGCCATGGTGCACGTCCTGCGCTTTCTTGCCACCGCCTGATCTGTCCACATTCCAAATCGATATTAGCTGCACGGAACCATCGATGTGGCCGTGGCACCTAACCCAAACACAAGAAAGACTCATTCGTTCGTCTGCCGACGCGCATAACCGGATAACCGGTCGACTTTTCGCCTGACGGGAGACGAAGTATGAGCAGGTCCATCTCCAGCCTGTTGCTGGGAACAGTTTTGCTAACGAGCGCATGTGCAAGTGCGCCATCCGACCGCTTGCTGTCAGCGAGCGCTTCCACACAACGGCTCGTTGAATGCCAGCGCGTCGCACCAACAGGGTCGCGCCTGCGCACCCATGTCGAATGCGGTAAACGCGGTGGCTACAACAATTTCAAGGTAAGGACCTGGGCGGATATCGAGAAAGAGCGTCAGTAACAGGAGCAAACCGGTCTAGTAGTCGTCGTCGCCCCAGAACTTGCGGCGATAATTCATCGGGTCCGCGAGCGTATTGCCGCGGCCGCGGGCCACTTCGTCGGCGCTGAACGGCTTGAAGTCGGCCGGCAGGGTCTCGGCATTCAGCTCCGTCAGTATCCAGTTGATAATCGCCGCGAGCTGCCTGTCGCTGACCGGGGCCTGCGAAGCCCCCGGCACGCGCACGAGGTACTCGCGCCCTTCGGGAATCCCGACCAGGCGCCCGAGTTCGCCGATCAGCGTAGGTACGTCCGGCGGTAACCCGGCGCCCGTTGGCCGGTGGCAAGCCGCACAGTGCAGCAGATAGTCCGACCGCGGATCCGCGACTGCTATTTGGCTGACCGACATCGACAACAGGCATGCAATTGGCAGCAGGATTCGGACCGCCGGTCCCACGGATGCAGTTTCACGCATGGCGGCGGGCCTGCAGCTGCAGCATCGTTGGCCGCAGCACCCGGCATCGAAGGCCAATCCTGCGTCGCGCGTTCGCCTGTTCGTCCGCGCGTTTCATGACGCTTTCTCACCGCTTGCCGGGTTCGCCTGCTGTACGTAGTCCTGCAGGGTAGCTATGCCGGAGTCCATGGCCTCGATGAGGCTTTCCAGGTGCTCGCGCGAATTGACCAGGCCTTTGCTTTGCAATGTGCCGTCGGCACCGATCAGCACTGCGAAAGGCAGCTTGCTGACAGAATAGGCAATGCCGAGCGGTTGCGATACGACGTACGGGTAAGACTCGATGCCGAGATCGCGCACGTAGGCCTGGTGTTGGTTCAGGTCCTCGCCATCGCTGGCAAAAACCAGGCGCATACGCCGCCCTTCGCGCATCACGAGCGATCGCGCGGCCGGCACCAGCGACTTGCAAACGGGACAGGTGGGCGAAATAAAGAGTACGAAGGTCGCCATGCCGTCGCTGTCTTCTCCGCCAATATCGAGCGCGGTACCGTCGATTGCGGTCAATGGCATGTTTTGCGTGAGCTCACCGACCTTGGGGCCGCTCGTCGGCATGAGGGCGCCGGCAGGCGCAACGCGCTCATGCAGCACGCCGACCTGGCGCGCAAGCGCGACGACGACGAGTGCGAGGATGATGACAAGAAGCCAAAGCACGATGTACGACGCTGAGACGAGTTCAGCCACGATGCATTCTCCAGTTTCGTATTGCGGCGGCGTTTTGCAGCAGCTGCGTCGTGGCCGCGTAAAGAAGTGCCCCAATCACAACGATCACGCCGGCGACAATGTAATCCGCAACACCCAGGGCCCGTTCAACTGCGGGCATCGCAGGCAGGTACGCAATCAGGGCGAGGGCGACATTGCGCAGGACGTGCCCACGTGAAATCGGTTGTTCGGCGTCGCCTGTGGCCGGCCCGCCACAGCCGCAGTCGATGTGCACGCGACCCCTGGCCAAGTTGATTGCAATCGCGAGGGCATACAGGAGCATCAGGGCGGCAGTCGCAATGGCCAATTGCGGAATGAACAGGTAAAGCAGCCAGCCGGTTCCCAGTATCACTTCGATGCCCGGCAGCAGCCAGGCTAAAGGCCCTGACAACGGCGCCGGCAGGAGTCGGTAGTTCGCCACGGTTTCGCGAAAGGTCGCGTGCGACCGGAACTTGTGCCAGGCGGCACCGATCAGGAGCAGCGCCATCCCGATAGCGACGGCATGACTGACGATCGGGTCAATGAGCAGCACGATACGCCTGCATCATCACCGCACACGCCATTTCGGCTGCAAGTAGCAAGCTGAGTGCAAGGCCAAAAGCGATTCGCATATGTCGGTTCCTTGCGGCCGGAGGCCATCGATCGCGCAGTCTAGCATGGTCAATCGGCGTCGCTGGCTGCGGTCTCATACCGGTTCCCGCGACGAATTCGGTACACTCGTATGCGCGATCAAGGAAGTTACCGGGGAGGGCCCGCCGTGAAAACATCGCCTGACGACTTCGTTCCCGCTGCGGGTAATGGCCTGCTCGACCGGCGTGTGTTCCTGCGCGCGGGTGCCGCAGGCTCTCTTGGCCTTCTTGCTGCGTCGGCTGGCGCGCAGGAAAGGCCGGCATGGGCAAAGCTGCCGGGCGAAGGAATGGGCCCGGCTGGTGCGCCGTCAAAACACGAGGCTCACATCCGGCGCGGGCACCTGTCACTGCAGACAGGGACGACCGGTTCCGGTGCATCGCGAACGCCGCTGGAGTTTCTCGATGGCATCATTACGCCGAGTCGACTGCATTTCGAGCGACATCACAGCGGAATTCCGGATATCGATCCGCGGCTGCACAAGCTTGTTATTCATGGCCTGGTGCGGCGTCCTCTTGAGTTCGATGTCGATGCACTTGTGCGCTACCCGGCGGTTTCGCGAATCCAGTTCCTGGAGTGTTCGGGCAACAGTGGCGTCCTGACTGCCGCAGAGCCGGTACAGGCCAGCTGCGGCAGTATCCATGGCCTTGTCTCGGCCAGCGAGTGGGGCGGCGTGCCGTTGTCGGTGCTGCTGGACGAGGCAGGTGTCGAGCCACGCGGCAAGTGGCTTGTTGCCGACGGAGCGGATGCGGCAATGATGAGTCGGAGCGTCCCGCTGGAAAAAGCGATGGACGACGCGATTGTCGCCCTCTACCAGAACGGAGAGCCGCTGCGACCGGCCAACGGTTATCCCATGCGGCTTTTTCTGCCCGGCTGGGAAGGCAACATCAGCGTCAAGTGGCTGCGGACGATCAAGGTGACGGACGGTCCTGCAATGACGCGCGACGAGACGTCAAAGTATTCGGATCTCAGGGAAGACGGCAGCGCGCGCCTGTTCACGTTTCCGATGGGCGTCAAATCCGTGATAACCAGTCCGTCTCCGGGTCTGACCATGCGGCAGCGGGGTGTCTACCAGATCGCCGGAATTGCCTGGAGCGGCGCGGGGCGCATCGCCCGAGTACAGATATCGGTCGATGGCGGCAACTCCTGGGCGGATGCCGCGCTCGATGAGCACGTCTTGCCCAAATGCCTGACCCGGTTCCGTGCAGCGTGGAACTGGGACGGCGGACCGTCGGTAATAATGAGTCGGGCGCTGGACGAGACCGGAGCGATTCAGCCGGACCGCGGCAGCTGGTTCGACGGCCAGTCGCGCGGCAACTTTTATCATTACAACGCCGTTCACGCCTGGCAGGTTGGCGCCGACGGGGAGTCGACCCATGTCTATGTCTAGCATTTCAGGGTCAGCGATTTTGCTTTGCATTGCCACAACGGCGATAGCCGAATCGCCCGGCCTCGGCGAACCGGTCAGCCAGAGCGAGATCGAGCAACTCGATTTCGTGGTGATGCCCGACGGCTCCGGCCTGCCGGCAGGCTCGGGTACCGCGATGGAGGGTCAGGCGCTTTTCGCCACGCACTGTATCGCCTGCCATGGTGAGGACGGCACAGGCGGTATCAACGACCGGCTGGCAGGTGGACACGGCTCGCTGGCCACGGACGCGCCGGCCAAAACCGTCGGCAGCTACTGGCCCTATGCGACCACTCTGTTCGACTACATCCGGCGCGCGATGCCGTACCAGTCGCCGGGTACGCTTACGCCGGACGAAATTTACGCGCTTACGGCCTACGTTCTGTTCATTAATGAAATCGTCGATGAAAACGCCGAGCTGGATGCCGAGGCGCTGCCGGCGGTGCGTATGCCGAACGCAGACGGTTTCACCTGGGACTATCAACCCTGACAGAACGGGTATCGCAGGGCCGCAGGATCGTGCGCAAAATGAGACCTGGCTCAGGTCAATCGGCCCGCTGTTTGGCTAGAATTTGCAAGGCTTTTTAAGGAAGAGCGGGCCTGTCGGCGATGAAGTCAGAAGTGATATTAACGGAAAGCGATTTGCCCCCGGACGTCATCAGCGCCATCAAGGATGGCAAGAAGCTCGAGGCGATCAAAATACTGCGGGAATCGCGGGGCCTCGGACTGGCGAATGCCAAGGTGTTGGTGGACCGTGCTTCCAGCAAGCTCAATCCGAAGCCACCCATTTCCGCGATGTTCCGGGAAGAGCGCAGCAATCGCGGCGTCATGAAGTCGCTGTTGCTCGTTACACTTATTGCCGCGCTGTCTTATTTCCTCGTCGGGACCTGATTACTCCGTTCGTCTTAACGGAGTATTATTCCCCTGGAATCATTCCAGAACAGGGGTAAAGTCATGACCGCAGAGGACAAACCTGATAGCGCTGACAACGAGGAAGCCGGCGACGCACATGCGCCGGAGCCGACCAGGAGCAGACTCGAATCAAACGTCAAGTCACGATCGACGTGGATGCGGCTCGTCTACATGCTGATCATTGGCATCTGCTATTTCATCACCAGGCTCGTTTTTTTTCCCGTCGTGGTGCTGCAGTTTCTGTGGGTTCTCATTACCGGCGAAACGAACAAGCACCTTCATTCACTGAGCCAGTGGCTGGCCAGCTATACCTACCAGGCGATGATGTATCTTGCTTACAATTCGGATGACCGGCCGTTTCCGTTCGACTCGCCTGTGGCAACCACGGCGCCGGCCGACACCTGATCGCCAGCGCACGGCAGTACGGAAGGGATTCGGTGAGTATTGGCAACCTGCGTGACGATTGGGCGCTTGCGATCGCGATTCCCTTGCTGGCCATCGTTGGCCTGATCGTGTTGTGGCAGTTGTTTCAACGATCCCCCCGCGGCCAGCTGCGCGCGAATATCGCGAATGTTGCGCATCGGCGCAGAGAGCACAAGAAAGCCGCGGCGGCAGTCCGCAAAGCCGAATCGCGCCTCGAAAAAATGCGGGAACGCGCCGAAAGCACGCGCCCCAGGCTGGTTCAGGAGGCAAAAGAAAAGCTGGCGGATGCACGTGCTCTGCAGAAAGTTTCGCAGGACCAGATACTGGTCGCAGAAAACCATCTGCGACGGGTCATATACGAGGAGTTCCCGCCTCGCGACCAGGAGGCTCTGCGCCACCGGCACCTGCCGTCGGACGAGCCCAGTACCATACCGTTCTCATTCGAAGAGTAGAATCGCCGTATCCTGTATTCCCTGGCGCGGGAGATCGGTTTGAACTGCAAGCGAAAACGGGCACCCGCTGTGCGCCTGGTCGTGACGGCCGCCGGGTTACTGGCCACATACCCGATGGCGATCGCCGCGGACGTGTCGGACGCGCGCATATCGACTGAAGGGCCAAGCGGCGAAAACTGGTTTCTCAACGGCGGAAATTTTGCCGGCCAGCACTACAGCCCGCTCGATCAGATCGACGGCGATAACATTGCGACACTGGGGCTCGCCTGGGCCACCGTGGTCGATGCCGCGGACGGCATCGCCGGCACGCCCATCGTTGTCGACGACGTTATCTATCTGTCCGCAGCGTATTCGATCGTGTACGCGCTGGATGCGAGCAGCGGCAGACAGATCTGGCGTTTCGATCCGCAGTTGCGCGCAAGGCTTTTCGCAAATCCGGACATGTCCTGGACCGCGCGCGCAAATCGCGGCGTTGCGGTGTACGCCGGAAAGGTATTCGTTGCAACCGCGGATTGCATGTTGCTGGCAATCGACGCCAGTCGCGGCAAGGAAGTGTGGTCGGTTGAAACCTGCGATACGGATCTGGGCTACGCCGTTACCGATGCGCCTCGCGTCGGGGGTGGCAAGGTCTTCATCGGCAATGCGGGATCCGAGTCGGGCCAGAAAAACCGCGGCTATGTATCTGCATACAATGCTGACGATGGGGAACTGTTGTGGCGTTTTTATACCGTGCCCTCCAGCGACCACGCTGAGAATACGTCGGCGGCAATTCGCTTTTACGTGTTACAACAGGCGCGACTGTTGAAGGAATAGCCCTGGCCGCGCTTCAGTCGGGGACCGCGGCTTGCGCTAGGGTCCTGCGGGTGCACCGCTGGCTGAGTTTTCCGGCCAGCCGATCCAGCCGGGCCCCCGCACCACGCGGCCGGGTGTTGCGCCGGTGTGATCGCCGTTGCGCAGCACATGTACGCCGTTGACGAAAACGTGCTCGACACCCGTTGCCAGTTGATGAGGCTCATCGAAGGTCGCGTTGTCGATGATCTTGCGCGGATTGAATACGACGATGTCGGCAAAATAGCCTTCGGTCAGTTCACCGCGGTCGCGAATATTGATGTTGTATGCCGGCAATGACGTCATGCGCCGGATCGCTTCCGCCATCGACAACAGTGCTTCATCGCGCGAGTAGCGGCCCAGCACACGGGCAAACGTTCCGTAAGCCCGCGGGTGCGGATTGGATTTCAGGAAATCTCCCTCGGGCGCGATAGCAGCTGCGTCCGATCCGAAGCTGATCCAGGGGCGGCGAATCTTGCGCTTGACGTTGTCTTCCGACATGAGGAAATAGGCAGCGCCGACCCGGCTGTCGTCCTCAATAACGAGATCGATGGCAGCTTCAGCGGCACTGACACCGCGTTCGAACGCAACTTCCGCCAGCGTTTTGCCGGTGAGCGGTTTCAGCGCTTCGTTCTTGAACTCGAGCAGCAGAATGCCGTCTGCGCCTGCAGCATGCAGAAAGTTTTCCCAGTCGTCCGCCGGTTTGTTCATTTCTTCGACGACCCGCGCGCGGACCTGCGGATCGCGCAGGCGCTCGATCCAGGCATCGTGCCCGCCTTCCTGCACCCAGAGCGGCATTGCCGCGTCGAGGCCGGTTGCCCCGGCGGGGTAGGTATACATGTCCGCAGTAATATCAAGACCGATGCTTCGTGCTGACTCCACGAGTTCGAATACGTTGAGCAGTTTGTGCCAGTTCTCCTTGCCCGATGCCTTGAGGTGGTAGATCTCGGCCGGTGCACCGGTAATGCTGGCGATCTTTATCAGCTCCTGGACACCTTCCTCGAGCCGATTGCCTTCCGAGCGAATATGCGAGATGTAGGCGCCGCCGAATTCCGCAGCAGCGGACACGAGGCCGATCAGTTCTTCCGTGCTGGCGAAATTTGCCGGTGCGTAAATCAACGATGAGCCCACGCCCAGCGCGCCTTCACGCATTGCCTCGCGGACGAGTTCCCGCATGTTCCCGAGTTCCGCGTCGGTGGCGGCCCGGTTGTCATAGCCGACTTCGTGGATACGCAACGACGTCGCGCCCACATAGGAAGCAACGTTCACCGAGATGCCCTTGCCGGCGAGGTAGTCCAGGTATTCGCCCAGCGTCGTCCAGTTGACGCCGTACCTGATATCGCCCTGCCGCGCGACCAGGTCTGCTTTCATGCTTTCGCTCAAGGGGCCCATGGAAAAGCCTTCGCCCATGACCTCGAGCGTGACTCCCTGGGCGATATCGCTTAGTGCGCGCCCATCGTGAATGAGTGATTCGGTGGCCCAGGAAAGCATGTTGATAAAGCCGGGTGCGACGACCTTGTTACTTGCATCGACGTTGATGCGGGCGGTCGCCTCCGGCAAGGGACCAATGGCCGCAATGCGATCACCATTGATGCCGATATCGGTGACGACCGGCTCGTTACCGAGACCGTCGTACACGGTGCCGCCGCGGATGATGACGTCGTAGTCGGTTTCGACAGGCGTGCATGCGGCGGCAAATGCGAGACCGGCAGTGACGAGCAGTCGGGTGAGCAGGACTTTCATCGGATGCTCCCCCTAATTCGATCCGGCGACCGCTTCGACCTGTCGCCAGACTCGCAATGCGTTGCCGCCAAGTATTTTCACGATGTCCTCCTCGCTGTATCCGCGATCGAGCAGGCCCTGCACGAGATTGGGATAAGTCGATACGTCCTTGAGGCCCGTTGGCAGACTGTCGCCGACGCCGTCATAGTCAGATCCGATGCCGACGTTTTCAACGCTGGTCAGTTCGACGACGTGGTCGAAGTGGTCGAGCACGTCGTCGAGGGTTGCGTAAGGGTAGGGACCGTGCTCGTTCGCGTAGGTCTCGTTGAAGGATTGCGCCAGCGCGTCGCTGTCCTCGAGGCCTTCGTTCTCACGGTACTCCGCGTATGCTGCGCGCCGCGCGGTCCCGTAAGCCCACGCTTCCCGGGTGAGGAACGCGGAACCGAAGTTAATCATGATGATTCCTTCGTTTTCAGCGAGAGCCACGATCATCTCGTCCGACATGTTGCGTTCCCAGCCGGGCGTGAAATGCCGGGCTGACGAATGCGAAGCAATCACAGGAGCTTTGCTGAGCTCGATGACGTCGTAAAATGCATCGTCGGACACATGGCTGATATCCACCATGATGCCGAGGCGATTCATTTCCTGCACCACCGCTCGGCCGAAATCGCTGAGCCCTCCCCATTGTTTGTTGTCGTCGTAGGAGGAATCGGAGATGTGGTTGGACAGGCTGTGTGCCAGCGTCACGTATCGAACGCCGCGAGCGTAAAAGTAACGCAGGTTTTCCAGGTCGCCCTCGATTGGCGAGCCGTTTTCCATGCCGAGGGGCAGAGAAATGATGCCGGCCTCGAAATGCCGTTCAACGTCTGCCGGAGAGCGGGCAATGGCGAATTTGTCTGGCGATTCAGCGACAATACGTTCTACGAAATCGATCAGCTTGTCCGCGACTTCTCGTGATCGCCCCTCCGCTTCGAGGTCGGCCGGCGTGTAGATCGACATGAACGGCGCGTTCAGGCCGCCGGCAACAGCTCGCGGATAGTCGAAGTCGCCACTGTCGGTGGCTTCGGATACGTCGACCCAGCCTTCTTCGAGCCTGTACGGGACGTCGATGTGTCCATCGACAATAATTGCATTCTGCGCGATTTCCGTGGCCGTAGCTGGTTGGGCGTCGCTGCTGCGAGGCGCTTCGGAGCCGCCACAGGCTGCAAGCAGGGCGGCCGTCAATGACACGCTAAAGTTCCGCAGGGACATTCGTGCTCCTGTATTGTTTCTGTGCAAAATTAACTACTTAGTGACTTATTTTAGTGTGATTTCGAGCATGCCGTGGCGACGTCGCGGCTGACACTGCTGCCTTCGCGCCGTTGGTCGAGCCCTCCACTTGCCACGGCTTGCAGCACCCGTTCGAGCATTATCGCAATTCGCCCGGCCAACGCCTGTTGCACCGACAGGAATCGCGCGTCATCCCCGGGCGACTGCCGATAAGGGTTTTGCCCCGCGCAAAATGATCCGTGCAACGGGCGCGTGGGTCGGCGCAACGCGCAATACGTTGCGTCGGCGCAGTTCCGATACGAATGACGTCATGGCAGCGGATTATAAGCGATATGTGGTCTGTAACCTGTTTGTTTGATGCCCGCGAGACGCGCGGGTTCCCGCAGGTGTCGCTGCTACACTGGCGCCTGCAAAGGAGGCTGGATGTCCGTACAGGATCATATTGCCGCGCTCGTCATCGCGATCGTTCTGCCGCTGCTCGGCTACTACGGTTTTCAGCGGATGGTGGTGCGCGTCAGGCAGGGAATACCGATCGATCGGACGTCGATGTACCGTCGCACGATTGTTACAAACTGGTTGGCAACCGGCGTACTTGCCTGGCTCTGGGTCACAGCGGACCGCGGTGCGGCCCAGCTCGGCCTGGTGGGCTCGACCAAGCCCGGGTTGTACCTGGCTGCAGGAATATGCATCGCAGCGGTCGCCCTGCTGTTGTTGCAGCTGCGTTCGCTGGTACGGGCGAACGCTGCGGTGTTGCAGCGTATTGCCGGCGAACTCGGCCGACTGCGGCTCATCGTGCCGCACACGAAGCCCGAACTGCGGCTGTTTTTCCTGGTAGCGATCACCGCAGGCGTTGTCGAAGAACTGTTTTGGCGCGGCTTCCTGTTCTGGTATCTCGAACAATCGTTGCCACGGGCCACGGCGGCGATTCTGATCACCGTGGGATTCGGACTTGCGCATGCCTACCAGGGGTGGCGCAACGTGCCAAAAATCACACTGGTCGGTGCGGCGTTTACGCTGCTGTACCTGCTGAGCGGGTCGCTGTGGCCGTCGGTCGTCCTGCATGCCGCCGTCGACATTATCCAGGGACAAACGGCTTTCGAAGTCCTGCGGCGAGGGGGCGACCAGACGTCCGGGCACCCGTAGGTTGCCTTGTTCAGCGGCGCTGCTGGCCATTCTCGCCCAGCATGTCCCGGCCGATACTCAGGACGCCGGCGATCAACGCGTCGAAATCGGCGCGGCGGCTGCGATGATTGCAGATCGCAACACGAATGGAAAAGCTGTCGTTGAGCATGGTCGACGACGGCGCGGCCACGCCCTGTTCGTGCAGGCGCATCAGCAGCTCGGCGTTGAAATCGTCGAGTTCGCTGGGCGGGATCGATGCGTGTCGGAAGCGGAAATTTACGATATTGAGTGCGGTGGGGGCGAGCAGCTCGAGGTCCGGTTGTCGCCGGACCAGATCGTCGAGATAGGCGGCCTGCCGGATGTTTTGCTCGATTTGCTTCCGATAGCGCTGTACGCCTTCTGTCTTGAGCGCCATCCAGGCGCGCAGTGCG
>JAHHOT010000082.1 GCA_018677555.1 Gammaproteobacteria bacterium
ACCGCACTGGTGCGAGCGCTTCCACCGTGGAGCAATCGCCATCTCGTGGCCGCGGCGGCAAATAGCGATTGACGGGCTGCGTCTTCTGCTCCGGCATCAGCTCCATGCCACCGCGCTCCGCCACGAGTCGCGACACGTCCGAGTCCGGATCGGCAAGATCGCCGAAATGCCGGGCGCGTGACGGGCAGGTTTTCACGCAGGCCGGCTCGCGGTCCTCCTCGGGCAGGTTGTCGTTATAGATCCGGTCGACGCACAGCGTGCATTTCTTCATGACGTTCTCTACCGGGTCCATTTCACGCGCACCGTAGGGACAGGCCCACGCGCACAAACCGCAGCCAATGCACATGTCCTCGTCGACCAGCACGATGCCGTCGTCGGCACGCTTGAAGGATGCGCCGGTGGGGCAAACCGTCACACAGGGCGCGTCGTCACAGTGCAGGCAGGACTTCGGAAAGTGCACGATGCGCGCGGCCACGTCCGGCGGCGAAATCTCGAACGTATGGATACGATTGAGCCAGGCGCCCACCGGCTGAGCACCGTATGCGTCGCTGTCCGCCAGCGGCGATTGGTAGCCGCCGGTATTCCACTCCTTGCAATTCACCACGCAGGCGTGGCAACCGACACAGGTGTCAAGATCGATCACCAGCCCGAGTTTCTTTTTCGGCGTCTTCGGCAAAGAAGTCATCGCCTACCACTCCTTGCCGTATGCGACGTCGCCAGGGGCGGGTGCAAGCGGATTTTCCTGCGCATCGAACGCAGGCTGGCTGTGGTCCGGCGGCGTTTTCGCCTTTTCGATATTGACACGCAGGTCATACCACGCCGCCTGCCCGGTGACCGGGTCGCTGTTCGCGTAGCGATGCCCGTCGTTCCTGGGCGGTAATAACTCGTTGATGAGGTGGTTTAGCAGGAAGCCGCGCTTCGACTCGGGCGCATCCGGCGACAGGTTCCACGCGCCCTTGCGCTTGCCAATCGCATTCCACGTCCACAGAGTTTTTTCGTTGACCGCGTTCATGCGTTTGATCGGCACGCAGATTTTTCCATGCCACGACGACACCCATGCCCAGTCGCCGTCCGCCAACCCGGCTTTGTCGCACACCGGACCAGGCACGTACAACGGGTTCTCGCCATGAATTTGCCTCAGCCAGGCGTTTTGCGATCCCCAGCTGTGATACATCGCCGCCGGCCGCTGTGTCAGCGCGTGATACGGATACTCGCTGACATCGATGCCTTCCCCCTCGAATGGGGCGTACCAGCTCGGCAACGGTGTGAAGCAATCGAGAACGCGCTGCCGCAGATGCTCCGGCGGTTGCACGTCGCCGAAACCCTCTGCTGCGAGCTGGAACCTGCGCAAGGGCTCCAGGTACAGGTTGAAGAGGTACGGTTGGGGCGCATCGAAAAAGCCCATGTCGACCGCCCATTCCTGGTACCCGCTGTTCGCCATACGAAAAAATGCGCGATCTTCCGGAATGTGTTCGATCCAGAAGCCGCCGTTGTCGATGTAGCGCTGAATCTGGTCGGGATTCGGCTCGCCGCGGCCACGCTTTTCGCCATTCCTGCCACGGAAGCCGGCCAGCGGTCCGATGCCCGGTTTGCGCTCGTGCCTCACCAGGTAATCCGCATAGTCACGGTACAGCGGGCTGCCGGCTTCATCGACCATCCCCGGCAGGCCCAGGCGTGCACCCAGATCGAGCAGTACCGACTGAAAGCCGCGCACATCCCGGTCGGGTTCGACGACCGGCCAGCGAATCGAGTCGGCCACTGCATCCGGTTCGCAGATTGGCCGGTCGAGCAGGGAAATCGCGTCGTGGCGTTCGAGATAGGTCGTATCCGGCAGCACGAGATCGGCGTAAGCGACCATCTCGGAGGCATACGCATCGCTGTATATGATTCGCGGAATCCGGTACTCGCCGTCGTCCCGCTTTTCCTCGAGCATCTGCATGACGCCGCGCGTATTCATTGACGAATTCCACGACATGTTCGCCATGAATAGAAACAGCGTGTCGATCTCGTAGGGATCACCGGCCACGGCATTCGCGATTACCATGTGCATCAAGCCGTGTGCCGATAAGGGCGCGTCCCAGGAAAACGCCTTGTCGATGCGTTTGGGCCTGCCGTTTTCGTCGAGCAGCAAATCTTCAGGGCCATGCAGATAGCCGAGGTGCGGGCCATCGAGCGGCTTGCCCGGCGTCACGCCTGCGTGCGGTGCCGGGTGCACGTGGCTTGGCTTGGGATACGTCGGTTTGAAGCGAAAGCCGCCCGGGCACTCGACCGCTCCCAGCAGGATTTGCAGAAGATGCAACGCCCGACAGGTCTGGAAGCCATTCGAGTGCGCCGAGATTCCGCGCATCGCATGAAAACTGACCGGCCGACCGATAAACCGGTCATGCCGCTCACCGCGCCAGTCCGTCCAGTCGGCTTTGATCTCGATTTGCTGGTTAAAAGCAACATCGGCCAGCTCTGCAGCAATTCGTCGTATCGTGATTGCCGAAACACCGGTTTGCTCCGCAACGTTGTCCGGCGAATATTTTTCCCCGAGGTACTCTCGCGCAAGATGCTCGAATATGGGCACGACAGCGCGGCCGTCCGCCAGGCTGTAACGCCCCTTGAGCGCGGCTTGCGTCGCGACGTCGCGGTAACTGGCCTCGACCTCGCGCTGACGATGCCACACGAGCAGATCTCCGTCAGCGTTTCTTGCGAGCAGACCGTGTTCGGCGCTGCCCGGCCTGTCAATGACGAGCTGGGGTGCATTGGTGTAGCGCAGCAGGTAGTCGACGTCGACCTGCCCTGCGCGCAGCAGCTCGTGCACGAGGGAGAGCACGAAAAGCCCGTCCGTGCCCGGAGTAATGCCGATCCATTCATCCGCGATTGCGTTGTAGCCGGTGCGAACCGGATTGACGCCGACGATCTTGGCGCCGCGCTCCTTGAGGCGGCTCATCCCCAGCTTGATGGGGTTCGAATCGTGGTCCTCGGCAACGCCGAAGATCATGAAATACTTCGAGCGTTCCCAGTCCGGCTGGCCGAATTCCCAGAACGAGCCGCCCATCGTGTAAATGCCGGCCGTCGCCATGTTGACGGAACAAAAGCCCCCGTGCGCGGCATGGTTGGGCGTACCGAATTGCTGCGCCCACCACCCGGTCAGTGACTGGCTCTGGTCACGGCCGGTGAAAAACGCCAGCTTTTCGGGCGATTTCTCGCGCAGCGGCGCGAGCCAGTCGACGGCTGTCTGCAGCGCCTCTTCCCATTCGATTTCGCGGAACTTGCCGGAACCTCGCGGCCCGCTGCGGAGCAAGGGTTTGGTCAGCCTGGCCGGGGAATAATGCTGCATGATGCCCGCCGACCCCTTGGCACACAGAACGCCCTTGTTGACCGGATGATCGCGGTTTCCGTCGATGTACCGAATCTTGCCATCGCGCAGATGTACGTTAATGCCGCAGCGGCACGCGCACATGTAGCAAGTCGTCTTCCGGATTTCGTCGCTGACCTTTGGACTCGTATCCGTCCGATGAGCGTCCGGCGTTGCGCGCGCTGGCTTGTTCATTCCTGTCCTTGTCGCGTGTTCCGGCAGCCAGTATATGACAGCGCCGCGGCAATCAGCGAACGCGACCCGATGGGCTCAATTGACGCGATTCTCGATCACCTTTGCCGCATCCGGGAATCGCTCGAGGAATTCGCTCACCACCCGCATGCTCTCGGGATGCATGCCGGCGCGCCTGTAGCAGGAAGACAGCGACTGCAGCGCGCGCAAAGCCACGACCCAGTCGAAATCGATGCCGACCGTTGCTGCCTCGAGGGCCCGACAGGCCTGTACGCGCGGCTGCTCGGTGTTCGCCGCCGCTTCGACCGCGAGCGCCAGCCGCGCGTAGTCGGCATGTGGCGATTCCGGCCATGCGGCGACTATCTCGTCCAGTATCGCGCTGCCGGCACCGCCGTTCATGTAAAACGCGAGCGGCGCTGGCGGCGTCATGAAGACCTCCGCGGCGTCCGCCAGCGTGATCTCGGCCGGATAGTCGACGTCCACTTGAACGGCGTTGGATGTCAGTTGCACGTCATCGAACCAGTAGTCAGCACGGAACGTGTAGCGTCCTTCTTCCTCGAGTTGCCAACCACTTGTGCCGATGTAAGCCGGCACATACGCCGCCAACAGCTCTCCCGGCGCCAGCGTCAGGTTGCCCCGGCCACGCCCGTCGCGCGAGACTACCGGCTCGATATAGATGTCTTCGTCTGCGCCCGGGCGCCGCATCGAGAGTGACAACAGGCGATATTCGGGATTCAGCAGATCGCGCGCTTGTGCCGCGCCGGGAGAACAGTTGACGAGGGTGGCCAGGAGTGTGAGCGGCTCGCCGACCAGGACTTCGTCACGTGCGCTTTGCAACCCCAGGCAAAACGGGCTTGCCGCAGGTTCCGGCAGCGCGGCGTCAACCGATTCCTGCGGTACATCATCGCTCTGCCTGTCGCCACAGCCGGTGATCATGAATGCAATGAACACCGTGGCCACGCCAACAATTCGCAACGTGACGCTAGTCAAAGTCACGCTCCGTCAGCGTGCGATCGATCAATTCGAGGTCGCGACTTGTCGTCGACGGGTCAGCAAGCTCTCTTTCAAATATCGCTGCGTCATCCGACCGTCCCTCGGCCTCCAGCTGTCGGAGAACCTGTCTGCGCAATTGCTGCAAGTGTACGCCCGGCGCATATTCCGGTTGCCGCAGTTCTTTCAGGTAGCTGCGCGCCTCGTCGGTCCGCTGTGGCGGCCGGACGCCGCGTTGCGAATCGACGGTCGGCTGCAGCGCTTCACTCGCGAGGGCGAGTCGTGCTGAATCGGCCTGCTCTGCGGCTGGAAATTCCCGCACGAGTTGCCGTAACTGCGTGCTGCCAAACTCGAGGTGATCACCGCCGCCCATGTAGAGATATATTCCCTGTTCGCTGCCGAAGCCCGCCCCACCGCGACCGTATAGCAATTGCTCCGCGCTTGCCGCAACTGCGGACTGCGCCGGCTCGACCGTTATTCGTAACGTTTCGCTGCGAATGACGTCGCCGGAAAATTCCGTATCGGCCGGGAAGCTGGCCTGAATCTCGTAGCCCCCCGGCGCCGCGAATGTCCATCCGCCCGAACCGAAGAATACGCGCGCGTCGTCAATCAACAGCTCGCCCGGTGCGAGTGCCCGGCTGAGCCTCGCCATGCGCGCCTCGCGAATGACCGGCGGCCGGTACGGGCGGAACTCGTCGTCGCCCGGTCCCCGGATGAGCGTTTCGAGAAATCCGTATTCCGTGGACAGTAGCGGAACCACGTCACGGGTTTCAGTGCCCGAATTGACGATTGCAACCGTCAGCGCGATCGCTTCTCCCGCGACGTAGGTGGACTTCGCGGTTTTTATACGCAGCTCCAGGGGCGACGTTTGACTGACGTCGCGAGACGGCGCCAGGCGCGTGCGGATTGCCGCGGAGATTCCCGTGTCGGGTTGCCGCCTCAGCGCGGATGTGTCTGACGGCACGATCGAATAGCTTTCGCGGGGCGACGCTTTATGGTCATCCGCATGCTCCTGGATGATCATGCCGAACGGCAGATTGTCGGAACCCGGCTGCACCAGGCGTTGCGGATGCGCCAGCAGATGATTGATGCTCGACGGGCTCAGGCGCCAGCGCACCGTATCCGCGAGGCTGTAGCTTTCCACGGTTGCCCTGCGCGTGAAACTCGCGCCGTCCCAGTCTGTGTGATGCAGATTAAAGGCATGCGCCAACTCGTGTGCGGTCGTTAGCAGCAATTCGCGAGCGACTCCACCGGGCAAATCCCGATGTGCGGATTCAAAAACGGCAAAAGACTCTCGCGGCACATCGTTAGCGTCATTTTCACCGAAGTCGAACATGATGCCCAGCGTGTCCGGCATCCTGTTGTCCTCCGTCACCACCATCATGTACATGTGCTGCTCACCGTCCGCCGGCGTCAGGCTCCGATTCGCGGTCAGCAACGCGTGCAGGTCCGCCAGGCGCAGCGATCTCTGCCGCGGAATATCGGCCTGGTCCTCGACGATGCGCAGATCGATGCCGGCTGCGCCGTAAATCTGTGCCAGCGACACTGTCGTACCGCGAATCTCCTGGCTGAATCTGACCGGCCGCGTGCCCCGCATGCGATCGACTTCCAGCAGAACGCGCTGGACTGGCTCCGGATCGTCAATAGTCGTTTCCGGTGGCGCTGACGGCGGCTCGTCATTGTCAAAGATGTAGTCAAAGAGCGACTTGGAACCCAGCTGTGCCATCGCTCCACGGGCGCTTCGGCGTGCGATCGCGCTGTCGGATTGCCTCTGCGCAATACGATCGAGCGCACGCTTCATTGCTTCAGGTTTTCTGGCTGCAACGTAGGCGAGTTCCGGGCCGAAACGCTCGAGCGCATCCGCCAGGTCATTTTCGCCGAACAGCTCTCCGAGCAACGGTCGCAGCGCATCCTGCTCGCGACCGGTCAGGCGCGACAACACCTCGATGTGCGGCAGCGACGACGTGGCACGGCGAAGCGTTCCGTTGTCCGGCTCGAGCGGCTGTGCCAGAAGCGCCTCGACGTCGATAATGCCCGCACCAAAGCGCTCCGCGTCCCAGTCAACGGGCTGCCGTGACGTCTGCTGCAGGTAGCGAAGAAACAGGTCCTTGCGCGTGCCGGCACCGTAAGCGTCGCGTATTGCCTGCTCTCCGTGGTATGCAATCCACAGAGCGGCAGCGCCCGCGGTCATGGCCGTCGCATACGACGTACCATCGCTCTGCTGCGTTTCCGAATCCGGATCGTCGGGCGATGTCTTCCATGCGACGTGCACGCTCTCACCGGGTGCAGCAATGTCCACCGCGCGACCGCGCGACGAACCGCGCCACGGTTCGTCGTCGATATTGCTTGCGGCAACGGCGATCGTCGCATCGTACATCGCCGGTGCAACGACGAAACCGACGCAGTTTCCGGCCGCCGCTATTGGAATGACCTCGTTGCGAACGGCATCCATCAGTGCACGTTCGAGCCCGAAAAATGCGCGTCCGCCCAGGCTCATCGAAATGACGTCACACTGGGCATCAACGGACCGCCTTACCGCTCTTGCAACGTCGCTGTCCAGAAACTGGATGACACTCCTGATACTGCGAATCGGGACCAGCGTTGCGTTCGGTGCGACTCCCGTGATTTTCCCCGGCGGCAGTGTGTTTCCACTCTCATCGACGCCGCCGGAACTGACAATAACACTGCCGGTGGACGTGCCGTGGCCCAGGTGCCCGTCATAATCGAGCGGATCCTGTGCATCGTCGTCATCCTCCAGAAAGTCGTAGTCGCTGGCGAGATCGAGACGAGATGCATCAAGGTCTGTGTGATTCGACCAACCCGTATCGATATGGCAGACACGCACGCCCTCGCCTTTCGATCGACCGCCGTCGGGCGGATCGAGTTCCCAGGCACGCTGGGCGTTCACCGACAAGAGCGCCCATGCCGGCTTGGCTGTGCGATCGTCCTCGGTTCCTTCGCGACAGGATCCACGCGAGGTCGGTTCGATGAGTACGTCCTGCAGATCCGGTTCTACGTGGCGGAAATCACCCAGTTCGGCAAGCGCATAGCCTGCATCCCAGGTTGACCGGAACTGTACGTCCGACTCTGCGATGACAACGTGGATTCGCGCGAGGCCCAGAGGGTCGTCAGTTTCGTCAACGCTCGAAAACATCGGTGTCACGTGCGCCTCGGTTCGAAACACCTGGCGCGCAATCTCCGCGAGTTGCGCGGGCGACTGGCCGGGCTGCAGTTCGACGACCAAACGGTAGGAATCAGCGCTCGCGGCAGGCGCCAGCATGACGGCGATGCAAAGCAGCAGGGCCGGCCGGACACGACCGTTGGCAGATTCGCGGCGATCGCGGTGCCAGCCGTTAAACGCCTTTAGAACCAATGCTTTAAACCCCACCGACGCCGCCAAGTGGGTCTTCGCAGAATCCGCTCGCCTGGCGCTTTACTGTTCTTGTTGTGCACCCATGATAGCGCAAAGAAGAGCAGATTCCGGATCCGACGCGACATGCCGTCGCAAGCTCCACGGCCCTGCCAGGTCGCCCGATCTCAGCGCGATTCGTAGCCCCGAATCGGCACGATTTCCAGTTCGACACTGCGAATTTTCGCGGGTATTTCGCCATCGGCCACCGGCACGTCAGGGTCCACGTTCAGGCGCAGACCGAGTCCGCCGTCCGTTGGCACGATTCCCACGCCACCGAACCATTTGCAGTCGCCGTACTCGTCCAGCAGCGTGCGCTTCGCGCGCTGCAGCGTACGTCGGCTCGGGCCTTTTTTTCGTCTCGGCATTCAGCTCTTTACTGCACAATGCGCACTTTCATCGCCTTGAGTACATCCGGCATGAAATGCGCCAGGGTACGATCGATACCGTTTGCGTCGGGTCCGCCGCCGTATAGCAGCGCGTACACGCGCATGGAGTCGCGGTCGATTATAAACGAACCGCTGTCGCCGCCCGCACTGAAATCGCGACTGGCGGGTGTGCCGACAATCTCGATTTGATCGTCGAACGTGACAACCGCCGGATCGGACCGGCTGCCATAATTGATTTGCACACCATCCAGTTCGAACGCGCTTACCTTGCCACGCGTCACACCGGTAGTGCGACCCCGTTTTATGACTCGCGTTACCGACATGCGATCCGCAACGGGCGCCTTCCTGATCGTGCCTATCCCGGCATAATCCCAGGGCTCGAAGAACTCCACCGCATCGCTGAATGTCGCGATGGCAGCATCGATTCCGTTGCGCGATATCTTGCTCAAGGGATACCACTCGTGCAGGTTGCCGACCAGTATTTGCTGGCCATCAGCGTCCACAGGCCCGGGCTGCATGATCGGATCACCGCCGAAACACTGGTTACTGTTAGCGAACACATGATTATTGCTCATCATGTAGAAGTTGCTGTCGTCTTCCACGAAACCGCCGAGCGTCCCGGCAGTAATCTTGTAGTGGCCGATCGATCCGCCGGCTGTCAGGGTGAGCCGCGGCCGGTAGCGCACTCCGGTGGCAAGATCGATCTCCCGCATATGGCTGCCGAGACCGCGCAACAACTTTTCACGACAAGCCTCGGATCCGCGGAACAGTCGCACCGCAAGCTTGAATTCACCGCGCTTGCCGGGCGCAACGCCCACGGCTGCCACCGGCGTCAATTCGACTGTGTTGACCTGGCGCTTTTGCCGGTCCTTGATCTTGCGCATACGGTAGCTGCGTTGCTGGATGGCATCCGCGGCGAGTTCGTAGGCGCGCGCCTGCACCTGCCGTTTCAGGTCTCTGCACGACGACAGTTTCATTCCTGATCTCCCTGTTGCCCAAGTCCCGTATCAGGGGTGCCGGGGCCAAATATAGCAAGATATTTCGCGAGAACGATGCCCGACGCACGTTGCGACAGCGCCCGCGGAGTCGAGAGCGGAGGACTGTGACCCACGTCACACTAATCGCGACGGTCGAAACAGCCGAATTGTGATTCTCTACCTGTTATCTATCCAACATAAATCTAAAATTTTCACCTACTTAACTAAACGATTGGTGACGAAAACACGCGGAAGGCCGCTGCCAAGGAGGCAGCGGTCATCGTGTGCGTTTGATTTACATAAATGATTCGCGAAACTGGATTTGTTTTTCTGCTGATCGTTGCATTCTGTGCGGCCGATTTCGCGCATGCGCAAGAAGCAGATTCGATTCCGACACGCGAACGAGCCATCGAGTTGGCGCGCGCAGGTGAGTTCGACGCCGCGTTACAGATGTTCAAGTCGCTGCGCGCACAAGACCCCGTCGACATGGAACTCCTGTACGACGAGACCACGGTCCTCGCCTGGGCTTCGTACGATCAACGGGCGTTCGAGAACACGCGCCTTATCGACTTTCGCAAAGCGCCGGACTACATGATTCGTCCGCTGGCACGATCGGCACGCAATCTCGGCAGGTTCGATCGTGCCGCTCGCTGGTACGCCATCCTCGTCGAACGCAATTCCGAGGACATGGATGCCCGGCGCGGGCTGGCGATGGCGCTTGCCGATGGCGGCCGCTACGACGAGGCATGGGAAGCGATCGATGCGATACCCGCGGACCAGCGCAATACGGTTCAGATGATCCTGACCGAAGCGTACCTCTACGAGCGCGAGCGCCGCTTCCTCGAAGCTCTGGCGGCCTATCAAAGAATGGCGGAAATCGATCCCGGCAATCGGGAAGGCCTGCGCGGCGAAGCCCTGATGCTGCGCGCGGTATTGCTGCCGCGCCAGGCATTGGCACTGGCGCGGGAGAATCCGGGCATTCTGACGGCCGACGAGGTCGTAAACCTCGAAGCCGATGTCGCTGCAATCCAGATACGCCTCGGTGCGCAGTCCTATTACCCGGATTCGCGTCGTTACGAAGGCACTGACCTTGCACTCGGCCACGTCAGCGCCATGCTGCAACGAGACGACATCGACCCCGGGATGCGCCAACGCCTGCAGTTCGACAGGATCGTTGCACTGACCAACCGAAAACGAACGCGCGAAGCCATCAGCGAATTCGAGGCCCTGGACGTCAGCCATGCGGAGATGCCAGCGTACGTCCTCGCCAGCGCCGGCAGAGCCTATCTCAACGAACGTCGTCCGGATGACGCCCGCAAGGTTCTCGAACGTGCCGTTGCAAACGACCCCACCAACTTCCACATCAAGTTCCAGCTTTTCTTCGCCTACACCGACTTGCGCGAAGCTGACCTTGCCGCCGATCTCGCCGACGAACTCCTCTCCAGCCTGCCCGAAGCCAACCGGGTGCCCGGGTCGCGTGTCATCAAGGGCAATGACGACTACCTGCGTGCAGCCATCATGTTCGGTCTGGCCCGAGCCTATTTCGACCAGCTGGAATACTCACAAAAGTACTTCGAAGACCTGCTTGCGCGAGCGCCGCATAACACTGACATCCGCCACGAACTGGCCAACGTCTACCGGTGGCGAGGCTGGCTGGACCGATCCAGGTCGGAGTATGCGCAGGTGTTGGCAATCGAGCCCGAACTGATGTCAGCGCGTATCGGCAATGCACACGCCAACCTCGACAATCGTGATTACGCGCAGGTGAAAGCTGAAGTACTTGCACTCACCGAGTACCACTGGGACGAGCCTGCCGTGCGTAACCTGGCCGATCGCTGGAACGTTCACAATCGCCAGGAGCTGATCGCGGATGCCGAGTTCGGCGAAAGCAGTGGCTCGACGTTCGGCGACAATCAGTACCGGGTCGATCTCGCATGGTATTCGAGCCCGCTGAATGACAACTGGCGTGCGACCCTTTTTACGCACGACGCCTACGCACGCTTTCCGGAAGGTAACGCAAACCGCCAGCGTGTTGGCGCCGGCGTCGAGTATCGCCATAAACGCTGGCTTGCAAACCTGAACGTGTCCAGCTTGCGGGAAGGCGGGGAAACGGGTGTGGACGTCTCCGCCAACTATCGTCATACCGACCACTGGAGCTTTGGCGCCAGCTACGAAACTGCCAGTAACTCGACCCCGTTGCGCGGCCAGCGCGTGGGCATTACGAGCAACATGGCAACCGTCAGCGCCGTGTATACACGACACGAATCGGCCGATATACGCGCGCAGCTTGGTTACCAGGAACTCTCCGACGACAACGACATCGTTTCATTCCTGATTCGCGGTCAGCGCCGTCTGTTCAACACCCCGAGTCAACGCCTGACCGCCATCGCCGAAGCGTACGCTGACGATCACGCACGGAGCGACGTCGTGTACTTCAGCCCGCAGAGCGGGTTCAGCTGGTCCGCCGGCCTGCGGTACGAGTGGCTCATGGCGCGCCGTTACGACTTCGGACTGACGCACACCGTCATCGGCGAGATTGGTCAATACAACCAGTCCGGGTTCGCCGCCGATCAGACCTGGGGCCTGAATTACGAATTTCGTGCCGACCTGAACCGGCGCTTCAGCACCCACATCGGCTTCAGCCGCCGCCAGAATGTTTACGACGGCAATCGCGAGCACGGCACCTTCGTCCTGGGAGGTCTGCGATGGCGATTCTGAGATGGCTGCCGGTGCTCGTATTGTTTTTCGCGACGCCGGTCCCGGGCATGGAGCATTCGTTCCACGTGATTGCCTACCACGACGTGCGCGACGACGTTGCAGGCGACTACGATCCGGACCAGTTCGCCGTGTCAACCGCAAATCTGATCGACCAGTTTACCTGGATGCGCGACAACGGTTTTATCCCGGTAAGCATGGACCAGATACTCGACGCGCGCGCAGGCGGAAAGCCGCTCCCGGACAACGCCGTGCTGCTTACGTTCGATGACGGCCTGCGCAGCGTCTATACGCGAGTCTATCCGCTGCTACGCCTGTTCGAGTACCCCGCCGTTGTGAGCGTTGTGACGAGCTGGATCGAATCCGATGTGACGGTGGTATATGCCGACGAAAAATTGCGCAGGGACGACTTCCTGACCTGGGCGCAGATACGCGAAATGCAGGAATCGGGCCTGGTCGAGATTGCTTCGCACACTCACGACATGCACAAGGGAATTCGCGGCAACCCACAAGGCAACCAGCAGCCGGCGGCGCAGACCCGGCTGTTTGACGGAGAGCGTTACGAAAACGAGCAGGAATTTCTGCAGAGAATCGACGATGACCTGCGCGAGAGCGTGCAGATTATTCGCGAAAACACGGAGCGCGTGCCGCGCATCATTACCTGGCCCTACGGAGCCTACAACGAGCTGTCAGCGTCCGTTGCCAGGGACGTCGGCCTGACCATCAACATGACGCTCGATCCGGCAAGCGTGGACCAGGGTGACAGCGTAAGGCTTGGCCGCAGCCTGATGATCGCAAATCCCGGCCTCACGTACTTCAGCCTGGAAATTTCGAGCGAACCTGTGCGACCGATCGTGCGCGTTGCACAGGTCGATCTTGACTACGTCTACGATCCGGATCCGAAGCGCCAGAACTACAACCTCGGATTGCTGCTCGATCGTATCAAGGCACTCGAGATCAGCCATGTCTATCTGCAAGCCTTCGTCGATACCGACGCCGACGGTGGCGCCAGCGCCGTCTATTTTCCGAATCGGCACCTGCCCGTTCGCGCCGACCTGTTCAACCACGTTGCCTGGCAACTGAAGACACGTGCACAGGTAGCTGTCTATGCCTGGCTGCCACTGCTGAGTTACGTCGGCGGGCCGTTCGACCCGGAGTGGCGGGTTCTGGAGTTTCGCGACGGCGAGTTCGCACCTGATCCCGATTCGGAACCGCGCCTCACACCGTTCAGTGCGGACGTTCGCAAACACATTGCGGAGATCTATGAAGATCTCTCAATCTACGCGCATTTCGATGGCATCCTGTTTCATGACGACGGCCGTCTGAGCGACATGGAGGACTACAGCGAGATTGCGCTCGAGCACTACCGCGAAGTTCTCGGCGTGGAGATTTCTCCGGAGCTGGTCGCAAGTGACCAGGAACTGAACTACCGGTGGGCGGGATTGAAGGCGCAGAAGATGCGTGAATTCAGTCTCGACCTCGTCGAGGTGGTCAAGACGTACCACCCGGAGCTGAAGTCGGTTCGCAACATATTCGCAAGTGCGCTGCTCGATGAATGGGGCACCAGCTTCCTGGCACAGGATTACGACGAGTACCTGGAGTCTTACGATTTCGTCGCGTTGATGGCCATGCCATCGCTCGAGGGCGCGGACAACGAAAAACGATTCTATGTCGACCTTGTCGACCAGGTAAGCCGGCGCGAGCACGGGCTCGACCGCACGGTGTTCGAACTGCAATCCTACGACTGGAGAAAGTCCCGACCGATACCCGGAGACGAACTTCGCGAGACCATGCGCTGGCTGCAATCCCTGGGCGTACGCAACCTCGGCTACTACCCCGACGATTTCATCACCGGCAAGCCCGATTTTGACCAGTTGCGCCGCGGCATATCACTGGCCACCGACCTCGTTGGAGAGAACCGGTGACTCTCGATACGATCGTCAAGGCGCTATTCGAGTTCGCTTTCTATTACCCACTGTTCATGTCGTACCTGTGGATGACAGGCGCGATGTACTATTTCTTCTACTGGGAAAAGCTGGACAAGCGGCCAGTCAGCGACCCGCCCAGGATTCCGAATTCGCCGGCAGTCTCCTTCATCGTGCCGTGCCACAACGAAGCGCGCAACATCGACGATACGATCGTTGCGCTGCTGACGCAGGACTACCCGGATTTCGAGGTCATTGCCATCAACGATGCGAGCACGGATGAAACCGGCAGCATCCTGGAACAGATGTCGCGCGACGATCCGCGGTTGCGCGTCATTCATCTCGAAACCAACCAGGGCAAAGCGATGGGCTTGCGCGTTGGTGCGATCGCTGCGAAGAATGAAATTCTCGTGTGCATCGATGGTGACGCAATACTCGAAAAACATGCGACACGCTGGCTCGTCTGGCCGTTTGTCAACGCCCCGCGCGTGGGTGCCGTAACCGGCAACCCCCGCGTACGAAATCGCACCACGTTGCTGGCCAAAATCCAGGTCGGCGAGTTCTCATCGATCATTGGGCTCATCAAGCGCGCCCAGCGCATCTATGGGCGCGTATTCACCGTGTCCGGCGTTGTCGCGGCATTTCGCAAGTCCGCGCTGCACGCGGTCGGCTACTGGAACCTCGACATGGTCACGGAGGACATCGATATCAGCTGGAGCCTGCAGCTCAATCGATGGGACGTTCGTTACGAACCAAATGCGCTTTGCTACATCCTGATGCCCGAAACGCTTGCCGGTCTGTGGCGGCAGCGGGTGCGCTGGGCGCAGGGGGGCGTCGAGGTGTTGATGCGACATTTTCGCGAGCTGCTTTCGCTGCGTAACCGGCGTATGTGGCTGGTTGCCGCCGAACTCATGGTCAGTGAATTCTGGGCCTATGTCATGGGCCTGATCTTCGTACTGTGGATTGCCGGCATTTTCGTCAGCCTGCCGAGTCCGCTCGAAGTATCGACGGTGTTACCCGGGTGGCCCGGCGTAATCCTCGGCGCCACCTGCCTCATCCAGTTTGCACTCAGCCTGATCATCGACAGCCGTTACGAGTCCCGCCAGCTCGGCCAGTTCTACTACTGGATCATCTGGTATCCCATGGCGTATTGGGTCATCCATGCCGCCGCCAGTATCGTCGCCGTGCCGCGAGCGATGATAAAGCGACGGGGCACCCGCGCAATCTGGGTCAGCCCGGATCGCGGCGTACGTCCGGGAGGCGGTGACTGACGTGTCGACGCTGGAAAAAGACATTCACATCGACGCGCCGCACCTGGTCTCGCACCGTCGGCGTATTACCGATGCCGTCGCAACGGCCGTGATGTGGGTGCTGTACTCCTACCTGTGGGCGCCGTTTATCAGCCTGGTCGCGTGGCTGCTCGGGTTCGAATTCGCTTACGACGTCATGGTTCGTTCCGGCGGCGCTGAGGGCCTGTCGGACGTTCTGTCGTGGTATGGCGTTATCCTGATATGCATCATCATCGTCGTCAGTTCATGGTCCGCTGTGAATCGCTATCGATTCGCGGAGCATGAAAGGCGCCAGTCAGGAAGGAGCGTTGGCGACAGCGAAATTGCTGAGTTCTTCGGTCTTGATCCGCAAGACCTGACGCGAATGCGTGAATCGAAAATCGGAAAAGTGTGCATCGACGAGAACGGACACATCGAGCAGGTCGTCGTTCTGCAACATCAACGACAGCAGCGTCAGCGCCGAATCGATCCCCCTAGCGATTCTTTCCCGGCCAAAACGACCGATCACAGATGACGAATCCTGCGAGTATCGCAAGATACGTCATCTCGTGGTTGAGGGGCTTGCCAGATGCAAGCAGGTAACCCAACCACAAAATGCCACCTATCAAGATAGATCCGGCTATTGCGGCCCGACTCCTCATTTTCGTCCCCTGATATTATGAGTCGTTCGTTTTATTTGGTTTTAACGTAACACATTCGTGTGCGAAGCGCGTCACACCTTGACATAAGCGTCAATTGTTTTTGCACTTTGTTGCAACGCATTACTTGTTCGACCGCGCCGGGTCAGCGTTGTTTCCGATTTTTTCGTAAAAATGTAAATAAGTGAAATTGCCAGCGCGAAAATTGCATTCACCAGGGCAACAGCGGGGTTCAGAAATCGCTTTTCCGCGTAACGGGCGCAAATGGCCGGATGGCCAACGCTTTGGCCGCGTGCCGGCATCGGTGACAGCCGACTGGTTTTTTTGTTGTATATATATAAGTGTCTCCGCTGTCACAGGC
>JAHHOT010000118.1 GCA_018677555.1 Gammaproteobacteria bacterium
CGCCCAGGCCAGCACGAGCACGATCATCGCGAACATCATCGCGCGCACGCCGCCGAACCAGGCATCGACCGTCTCGTGGGCGGTGAGTATTTTCTGCGCTACGGTGATCACCGCCGCCGTGATGGCACCGAGGAAAGAAGCCCACATCATCGCTTTGTAGGCATCGGCGCTACCGATGATGTCACGCAGATCATCACCTTCCCCGGTCGCTACAAGACCGCCGATGAGCGCGACGATCAGCACGAGCAATGGCAGGAACGCGTTGATGGCACGCATCGGAATATCGGGTTTGGGCTCCAGGTCATCGCCTTGCAGAGCCGGCAGTTCTTCCGTCGTCACAGGTACGACCTGTCCGTTTCTCGCACGCAACTCGGCCTTCAGCATCGGCCCGAAATCGCGACCGGAACGGCACACGGCGAGCACCAGCAAGACGGCAAATATCGGGTAAAAGCTGTACGGTATGGATTTCAGAAACACCGTGTAGGGCGCTTCATCTATGCCCGACAGTCCCGACATCGCCTCGCCAACGAGGCCAACTTCGTAGCCGATCCAGGTGGTGATCAGCGCCAGGCAGGCGACGGGCGCGGCCGTCGAGTCCACGATGTAGGCGAGCTTTTCGCGCGAAATACGCAGCTGGTCGGTCATCGGTCGAGCCGTATTGCCCACAACGAGCGTGTTGCTGTAGTCGTCGAAAAAAATCATGACGCCCATGATCCAGACGGCAACCTGGCCGCCGATCGCCGTCTTTGCCTTGCTGACAATCATGCGCACGATGCTCATCATGCCGCCGTTGCGGGTAATGATGCCGACCATGCCGCCGATCATCAGTGAGAAAAGTATGATCGACGCGTGATCCGGATTCGCGAGCGCCCGCGTGACGAAGACCTGGAAACTGTCCAGCAGCCCGTTGAAAAAACCGCCTGGCGTAAACGAACGCAGAGCAGCGGCGCCCAGCCATATGCCAACAAGCAGCGCAGGGATAACGTTTCGCAACATCAGCGCGATCAAAATGGCGAGCAGTGGCGGCGTCACCGTTACCCATCCGGGAATGACCCGCATTTCGCTGTGCTGGCTCTGGCCGGCCGAATCGACGATGGTCAGCGCGAAGCTGCCGCGTTTGCCCGGCGTAACGTCGACGAACAGCGCCTTTCCATCGTCGTCGGCAAGCGCTGCAAAGCGTTCGCCGCCGGCGATGAGCGTCAGGGACTCACCCGGGCGCGCGCCTTCGACAGCGATATCTGCCGGCACCGACGTCAGCATGACCTCGGGCGAGGCAATCGAGGGCGCGGCCTTCAGCGGGTTTGCGGCCAGGCAAAGGAGCCCGAACAGAATTAGCAGGATGCTGTTATTGATTATTTTAATTCCGCAAAACCGGTATGCGCATACTGGAAGCGATTTCGCGAATATTCAAGCGCTGCCTGTCGTTGCGCAATTTGCGCGCCGGTTCAGTATTCGGGATTGAGCCTCGCGGCTGCCCGGCACAGCGATACCCCCAGTTCCGCCCGTCGTGCGGCATTGATGCGTCGCGTTGGGCCTCCGATCGAGAGCGCCGCCTGCACGTCTCCGAGCGCACCACGAATGACCGTCGCGACGGCCGTAAAGCCGTCCTCCAGTTCATCGACCGAAACGGCATAGCCGCGCCGCCGTATGTCCGCGACCTGCCGCTGAATGAGTTCTTTGCTGACCAAAGTACTGCCGGTCAGTGGCTGCAAATCGGCATCCAGCCGCTCGAGCCCCAGTTCGTCGAACGCGAGAAACGCCTTGCCGGTCGAAGTCGCGTGCAACGGCCAGATAGTGCCGACGTTTCCGGCAGACTGCAGCACATGCTGTCCCGCAACTTCGTCGAGAATCAACATCGAAGACTCTACCGGGACCTCCAGCGTTGCCGTTTCCCCGGATTCACCCGCAAGCGCGCGCAACATCGGCCGCACCCGACGCCGCAAGTCACTACTGGCCAGGGCCTGAACGCCCAGCGCCATCAGGCCGGGGCCGAGGCTGTATGCGCTGGTCACCGGATTTCGTTCGATCAACGATTCGCTTTGCAGCGCCCGTAACAGGCGGTGGGTGGTGGTCTTGTTGAGCCCGGCGGCGCGGCTCATTTCGGCCAGCGTCATTTCCGGCTTTTCGCTGGTAAACAACTTGAGCAGGCGTATTGCGCGCAGTGCGGCCTGTGCTCCCTGCGGCGGCTTTTTGTCGATCATGGAACGGACCGCATAATATGGATTTCGATTTCATATTATGACATTTTCGCCGGTCGCTGGCGAGATGAGCGTAATCCGTTACAGTGCCGCAAGCAGGCGGCTCCGGGCAAACGATGGACATTACGATCGACGGCTGCGACGCGCGCGACTACGCCGCGATCGTGGGCATCTACAACCACTACATCGAAACGTCGCACGCGACCTTCGACGTAACGCCGTTCTCGGTGGCCGCGCGTAACGCGTGGTTTTGCCAGTTTGCGCTACACGGTCCGTACCGCCTGCTTGTCGCAAGAGACGGCCCTGCCGTAATCGGCTTTTGTTGCAGCACGGCGCTCAAGTCCAGACCGGCGTACCGGCAATCCGTGGAGTCGACCGTTTACGTTGCCGAGTCTGCCCTGCACCGCGGCACAGGGCGGTTGCTCTATCGGGCGTTATTCAAGCAGCTGGCACAGGAAGAACTGCACCGCGCGTACGCTGCCATCACACTGCCGAACGATGCCTCCATCAAACTCCACGAGAGCTTCGGATTCGAACAGATTGGCGTCCAGCACGAAGTCGGCTACAAGTTCGACCGTTACTGGGACGTCGCGCTGTTCGAAAAATGCCTGTGAAGCGATGGCAGGTTTCCTGCTGTGCTAACCTTCCGCGTTCGCATCGTCAAAACCAACAACGACATTCGACGGCGCTTCGCGTGACAACGATTATTCTGGACAAGCAGGGCTACCTGGCCCACATCCGGCTGAACCGCCCGGACAAACTTAACGCGCTCGACCCGGCGACAGCGGGCTTGCTGAATGCAGCACTGACGGAAATCGGGCGCGACGATTCGATCCGCGTGGTTTTGCTGACCGGTGAAGGCCGTGCTTTCTCCGCAGGCTTTGACCTGCACGGCGGCCAGCCGCAGCCTGGCGAAACCGCGAATGAGCAATTGCGCCGTGAACTGGTCGAGGCATTCGACGCGATCATGTCGCTCAGAAACTGCCCGAAACCCACCGTCGCCGCCGTGCATGGCTATTGCCTGGGCAGTTCGATGGAACTCTCGGCCGTCTGCGACCTTACGATTTCGTCGGACGACTGCCAGTTCGGCGCACCCGAGGTACAGTTCGGCAGCGGCATAGTCTGCATGATCCTGCCGTGGATCGTCGGCGAAAAAGCGGCTCGCGAGTTGTTGCTGACCGGCAAAAAGATTTCCGCCGCCCGGGCCGCAGAGATCGGGCTCGTCAACCGGATCGTCAGCCGGGAGCGGCTGCTGGAAACAGCATTCGACGTTGCCCGGGAGATCGCAACGAACGACCCTCTCGCCGTTGCCATGACCAAACGAGCGTTGAACCGCAGCCAGGACATCCGCGGACTCGAACAGGCATTGCGCGAAGCGCTGGAAGTCGACCTGCAGATCGAACAGACTGAAACTCCGGAGTCGAAAAAGTTCAACAGCATTCTCGGCGAAAAGGGACTGAAAGCGGCGCTGGCATGGCGCGAAAAACTGCTGGACCGCGAGCACCGCTAGGAAAACAGGCATGAGCAGGAAGAAACCGTATCGACCGCAGGCAGAGCTCAAGGGATTTCTGCAGAAGCACCCGGACACCGGCTTTGTCGAGCTTCTGATCGCGGACCTGGCGGGCGTATTGCGCGGCAAACGTATCCGGCCGGAGGAATTCGACAAGGTGTGGAAGGACGGCTTTTGCATCCCCGGCGGCATGGTGATTCTCGACACGCTCGGCGATACCGTTCCGGGAATCGCCTGGTCCAGCGACGACGGCGATCCCGATACTGATGCCGTCATTGTCCCGGGCAGCCTGGTGACGATTCCCTGGGCGCAACGACCGGCTGGCCAGGCGCTGTTTCGCCTGTTCACGCGCGACGGCGATCCCCTGTTTTGCGATCCGCGCCATGTGCTCGAACGCGCGGCGGCACCCATTCGCAAAATGAACCTCGACATCGTCATGGCGGCCGAGCTCGAGTTCTACCTGCTGGACGCCGACACCGAACGGCCGCGTGCCCGGGTTGCGCAGGTGCCTGGAATCGGAGGGCCGCAACCGGGGCCGCAGGTCTATCATCCCGACGACCTCTGGGACATCGAAAACTTTCTGAATGACGTCGCCGACGCCTGCACGGCACAGGGCCTGCCGATCGGCACGACAACCAGCGAATTTGCGCCGGGTCAGTTCGAAATCAACCTGCATCACGTTGCGGATCCGGTGCTCGCCTGCGATCACGCCGTACTCCTGAAACGCGCCATCAAGGCGATTGCCCGCCAGCATGGTTTCGTTGCATGCTTTATGGCCAAGCCCTTCGAAGAGGACTCCGGATCGGGCCTGCACGTTCATATGAGCCTGGTCGACAAGGATGGCAAAAACTATTTCTCGCAGGGCAAGGAAAAGATGGCGCTGCCGCCCTACTCCGCACGCTTTCGCCATGCAATAGGCGGGTTGCGCAAAACGATGGCCGATGCAACGGCTATCTTTGCACCGAACGCGAATTCCTACCGCAGGTTGCGTCCGGAAATGTTTGCGCCGGTCGAGCCGAACTGGGGCAGCAATCACCGTAACGTCGCAATCCGTGTGCCCGTGTCCGACGAAAAAAACCTGCGTTTCGAACATCGCACGTCAGGCGCCGATGCCAATCCCTACCTCGTGACTGCGGCAATACTTGCCGGGGTCCACTACGGCATCAAGAATCGCTGCGACCCGGGGCGGATGGTCGAGGAAGGGGAATTCATCGAACTCAAGCGAAAGATTCCGAACCGGTGGGACACGGCGATCGACAAGTTCGAACGCAGCAAGATCCTGCGTGAGTATCTCGGCGAACAATACTGCCGCACGTTCGTCGCCAATCGGCGCGACGAATCGCGGCGTTTCCACAACATCGTGAGCCAGGCAGACTTTGACTGGTATTTGCGCGCGGTCTGACAACGGAACGGACCGGACCATGCTGAGCATCTTTTCGGAAAAGCACCTGCTGCATGGCGGCCTGATGGAACCTGCATCGGATCACTGGATTCCGGGCGCCGAGAGCCCGGAACGCGCCAACAATGTGCTGGCGGCCATTCGCCGGGTCGGGTTCGGCGATGTCGTGCCACCGGATGAATTCGACGACACTCACATCCTGGCGGTGCACGACCCGGACTATGTGCGTTTTCTCGAGTCAGCGTGGGATGAGTGGCTTGCATCGGGGGAGCAAGGGTCCGTCGCAAGACCTTATGCATTCGTTACCGACGGCATGCGCGGAGCGCATACGGAGAACATCTACGGAAAACTCGGCCGCTACGCGTTCGACATTTTTGCACCGATCGTCGCCGGCAGCTGGCAGGCAATTCGCTCCGCAGCGGATGTGGCAATGACCGGTGCGCAGCACATCGTGCACGGCGAGAGCAGTGCATTTGCAATCTGCCGGCCGCCCGGCCATCACGCGAGCGCCGATCTTGCCGGTGGCTACTGCTACCTGAACAATTGTGCGATTGCCGCGCAGTCGATGATCGCGAGTGGCCGCAGCAAAGTGGCAATTCTCGACGTCGATTACCACCACGGCAACGGCACACAGTCGATTTTTTACGATCGCGACGACGTGCTCACAATTTCCTTGCACGCGGACCCCGCGTTCGAGTATCCCTACTACCTCGGCTATGCGGATGAACGCGGCGCCGGCGACGGTCTCGGCTACAACCGGAATTACCCGTTGGCCCGCGGCACACGCTGGGCCAGTTATTGCGATGCGCTGATGGACGCGCTGCAGCGCATACAAAACTATTCTCCCGATGCGGTCGTCTGTGCCCTGGGACTGGACACTTACGCGATGGACCCGACAACGGATTTCGCCATCCAGTCCGCGGACTATTCGGAAATGGGCAAATTGGTCGGTTCACTCGACGCGCCGGTCCTGAGCGTTCTCGAAGGCGGCTACGACATCGATTCCATCGGGATGAATACGGTCAACTTCCTGGCCGGCTTACGGTCCGCAAAAACCTGACGGAGCACAATGGATAGCAACGCAATCATTGCGCAATTGAACGAACTCGCCCCGCCTGCATTGAAGACCTTGCGCGGCAAGGCAGTATCATTCGATAGCGAAAGTCGCACCCTTGTCATGGAATTCGTTGCCGCCGATCGTTTCACACATTCCGGCGGAATCGTTCAGGGCGGGTTCGTCACCGGCATGATTGACGCCGCGATGGCAAATGCCGTCTATGCAACGTTGCAGGAGCTGGTCGTGGCACCCACCCTGGAAATCAAGGTGAGCTTCCTCGAAATCGCACGGGCGGGAAAGCTTGTTGCCAGCGGCCGGGTAGTCCGCATGGGAAAATCGATTGCCTTCATGGACGGAGAATTGCGCAGCACCGACGGTCAGCTGCTCGCCACCGCAACGTCGACCGTTCGGGTAATGCATCCGAAAACCGTCAATCACGGCCAGCCGGCGTAGCTGCGACCATCAACTGTCCTGCGTTGCCCGCTGCAGGTCGGCGTCGATGTGCCGCCCGGCAAGATAGTAATGCATCGCGGCCCACGGACTGACGACGATACCTACCAGCAGCAGGCTGTAGCGCAGGGACTCTTCGCCGAAGTGTGGTACGAGTAGGTCGCTCAGCAAGCCCGTGGTCAGCGGCCCGAGGCCGAGGCCGATGGCATTGAGAATAAAAAACAGGTAAGCGGATGCGACGGCGCGCATCCGCAGCCCGACCAGGCTTTGCGTTTGCGCAATCGTCGTCGCAAGGTAGAAATTCGAAAATACGGTTGGTACGACAAACAGCGCCAGGCACAGCACGAGGCTACTGACGAGGACTACCGGGATCGAGAATACCCAGCCGATCAACAGCGCAATGGCGACGCCGTTCAATGCACGACGACGCGCCGTGGTGCCCAGTTTGTCGGCAACGTAGCCACCGCCCGCGTAGCCGATGCCGCCGGCAATACCGATAATCAGTCCCAGGTAAAGTCCGGCATCCGCCAGGCCGAGCCCGTGGGTGCGGTTCAGGAAGCTCGGAAAGAAACTCGCGACCGAGTAGCCGCCGAATGAGGCCATGGCCGAGCCCATTGCCAGGTGCAGAAAGGAACGGCGCCGCAGCAAAAACCTGCCGACCTGCCAGATTTCGGACGGCGATTCGCGATCGACCCGGTTTTCCGAGGAGCCGCGTACCGGTTCCCTGACGGTGAAGCGCACAATCAACGCAAGCACCAGCCCGGGTATTCCGACAATGAAAAATGCCTGGCGCCAGCCGATATTCTCGGCGACCCAACCGCCGCCCACATAAGCAAGCATGATGCCGAAGGAGATTCCCAGCGAATAAATACCCATCGCAGTGGAGCGCTGTTGCGGCGGGAAATAGTCGGACAACATCGAGTGGGCCGGCGGACTGCAGCCAGCCTCGCCGATTCCGACGCCGATGCGCGCCAGCGCCAGCTGCACGACGTTCGCCGCCATGCCCGACAGCGCCGTCATGCCGCTCCAGATTGCGAGCGCAGCGGCAACCAGGTTGCGCCTGCTGAAGCGATCGCCGAGTAATGCGATGGGTATGCCCAGGGTCGCGTAAAAGAGCGCGAACGAGGTGCCGTGCAGCATGCCCAGCACCCAGTCATCGACGTTGAATTCGGCTTTTATCGGCGGCAGCAGAATTGCAAGAATCTGCCGGTCAATGAAATTGAATGTATAGACGATGGTCAGGATGAATAGAGCGTAGTTCGCGGATGCGCGGCTTATCATCCCGGGCGACTGCTGCGTCGAACCCTGTGGCTCCCCCATTGCACACTCCAATGCGCATCTTCTTGTTGCTGGCAACGATAACAAGCCCACCCGCGCAACACCACAATATGGCGGACCGCATCATGCCCGGCGCAATCCCGTGCGACTATGTACCTGTGCGTTCCACCGCGGAGAATCCGTGACCGACGACAAGCCGCCACGCCATGTTGAAACGCGAACGGTCATCGCCATCAGCGGACCGCTGATGGCCGCGTACGTGGCGGAAATGGGAATGATGATCACCGACATGATCATTGTCGGGCGACTTGGCGCCAACGAGCTGGCAGCAGTCGGGCTGACCGCCGACTGGTTTTACGTCCTGCTTCTCATCGGCATGGGCATCATTTCCATCGTCGGCGTGCTTGCGGCGCAAAGCCTTGGCGAAGGCAATTCGGAAGGAATTACCAGCGCATCAGAGCAAGGGATGATTGCAGCAACGATTGCAGCCGTTCCGGTCATGCTGTCGGTCTGGTACCTGGCGCCTGCACTGAATCTTACCGACCAGGACCCGGACGTGATCCGGCTGATCAGGGAATATTCACGGCCTCTGACCTGGAGTGTACTTCCGGCGTTGTGGTTTGCGGTTCTGCGCAATTACGTCACAGCGATGGCAAAAGCATCGATCATCATGACGATCACGGTGGCCGCACTCGCATTGAATGCAGCGCTCAACTACACCCTGGTATTCGGCAAGTTCGGCATGCCGGCGCTCGGCGTCGTCGGTGCGGCCTACGGCACGACGATCGTCAACTGGATCATGTTCGCCGCATTGGCCTGGCACGTGATGCGGTCGCCGAGATTTAAAGCCTATCGGCCATCGATTTTTCCACGCCGGATCGAAGCACGCACCCTCAGGGAAATTTTCGTTCTGGGCATGCCGATTACCTTCACGCAAATATTGAATGGCGCCATGTTCACCGTCGCTGCCGTGATGACCGGCGTTCTTGGCGCGGATGTGCTGGCGGCACAACAGATAGTGTACGCCGTGATCTATTTTGCGCTGAGCGCGGCAATCGCCCTGGCCGACGCGGCGCGGGTACGCGTTGCTTACGGCATTGGCAGGCGTTCGGTCGCTGCAGCACGCCAGTCCGCGCACATCACGTTCCTGCTGGCCGCTATTATCTCCGCCGCTGCGGCGGCGACCTTGTGGCTCATCCCGGAACAGATCGTCAGCATATTCCTCGACACCAGCCAGCCGGCCAATGTCGGGGTCATGTTGATCGCCATTAGTCTGTCGCTCTACGCCGCCGTATTTCAGGCCCTGGATGGCGTGCTGATCGTGATGGCGAACGCGGTCAGGGGACTGCGCGATACCAAATCGCCGCTGTGGATATCCATGGCGGGTTACTGGCTGGTGGGTCTCGGCAGCGGCACGATCCTGTGTTTTGGCTACGACCTCGGCGCAAAAGGTCTGTGGCAGGGCCTCATCGCGGGGCCACTGGTCGCAATCGTACTGATGTTCCTGCGCTTTCGGCTGCGCATGCGTGAAGCCGAGGCTCGACTCGGGCCTGCCTAGCGGCCGTTACAGCTGACTGCCGGCCGCGATAGACGCGGGTCCCGCGCTGCCCGCGGTAGGACGGCGCGGATCGGAAGCGCCCTGAAAAAATCCGTCCCGGTACATGACCGTCTGCAGGCTCCCCATGGCCGGCGACTCGATCACGCGGTGACCCCGACGGGCGAGTTCCTCGATCGTATCTACTGCGACGCCGGATTCCACTTCCAGCCGGTCCGGGAACCACTGGTGATGGATACGCGGTGCCGCGGTGGCGTCCGCAATGTTCATACGATGGTCAATGACGTTGACAATCATTTGCAGGACCGTCGTAATGATGCGGCTACCGCCCGGGCTGCCCGTGACCAGAACCGGCTTGCCGTGCTCGAAAACCATGGCCGGCGTCATCGAGCTCAGCGGACGTTTGTTGCCGGCGATCGCATTTGCTTTTCCGCCCAGCAGCCCGAACTCGTTCGGTACGCCGGGTTTGGCAACGAAATCGTCCATCTCGTTGTTCAGCAAAAATCCTGCGCCAGGCACGCTGATGCCGGATCCATAGGAAAAATTCAGGGTGTACGTGGTGGCGACCGCATTACCATCGCGGTCCATTACCGAGAAGTGTGTCGTGTCAATGCTCTCCGGAGTATCGGGAATGCCCGGCTTGATGTCAGACGAAGCACGCGCGCCGCGCATGTCGATCGAGTTCGCGAGATGGGCCGCATACTCCTTGCTCGTCAGCCACTCCGCCGGCACGTCATAGAAGTCGGTATCGCCCAGGTGCTCGCTGCGGTCGGCGTAAGCGAGTTTCATCACCTCGGCCAGCAGGTGCATGCCGTCGGCGCTCTCGGCACCGAACTCCGCGAGCGGAAAATGCTCCAGCACGTTGAGCATCTGGATAATGTGAATACCGCCGGAACTCGAGGGCGGCATCGACACGATTTGCATTCCGCGATAGCTACCGCGAACCGGCTCGCGTAGCGCGGGCTCGTACGCGGCAAGCGCTTCGGCATCGATCAGGCCGCCGTTGGCCTGCATCTCCGCAACGATCAGGCCGGCAACAGGCCCCCTGTAAAACGCATCCGCCCCATCATCCGCGATGAGCTGCAGCGTGTCGGCCAGGTCCGACTGCACCAGGATTTCACCCATACGGTACGGTTCGCCGTTTTCCTTGTAGAAATAGCCGCGCGTCGCCGCGTTGGCGCTCAGGCGTTCGCGGCGGTCCACCAGCAATTGCTCGAGGTCGTAGGTAACGGCGACACCATCGCGTGCGAGCGCGATGGCAGGTTCGAGCAAGGACTTCCAGGGCAGCCGGCCGTACTCCTTGTGGGCAAACCACAGTCCCGCCACGGTGCCCGGTACCGCCGACGCGAGGTGACTGTACTTCGACAGGGCGGGATCGACGTCGCCGTTTTCGTCGAGGAACATGTCGCGCGTGGCACGCGCAGGCGCACGTTCGCGAAAATCGATTGCCAGCGTTTGGCCGTCCTGCGCGAGATGCAGCAGCATGAAGCCACCGCCGCCTATATTTCCGGCACGCGGCAGGGCGACGGCCAGTGAAAATCCAACGGCTACCGCGGCATCGATTGCATTACCGCCCTTCGCCAGTACCGTCGCACCGATGCGGCTTGCAAGGCGATGCTGTGACGCCACCATGCCGTCGCGGTCGTACAGCGGGTGATGCCGTGCGTTGTAGCGATAGATCGGCGTTGCCGCGGATTGCGCGAATACCGGCAGCGACGGGACTACCGTCAGCAGAACGATCAGCAGAAACAGTCGCACGGCTCAGGGAAGAATCGTCTTGAAGACGAAGAAAAACAAAATCGCAAGGATTGCGCCCGCCGGGATGGTCACGACCCAGGAGATCAGGATACGGCCAACGACACGCAGGTCGATCGCCTCGATACCTCGCGCAAGGCCAACGCCGAGCACGGCGCCGACGAGCGTGTGCGTGGTCGAAATCGGGATACCGGTTCCAGAGGCGATGACGATCGTCGCACCGGCCGCAAGCTCGGCAGCGAATCCACGGCTCGGCGTCAGCTGCGTGATCTTTTCGCCCACCGTTGCAATAACGTGGCGGCCGTAGGTCGCCAAGCCGATTACGATGCCGCCGCCACCGATGATCAAAACCCAGATCGGCACGGTGGATTTCGCCCCAACGAGGCCGCTTTGCGCGACGCTGATGACGGCGGCAACCGGTCCGATGGCGTTTGCCACGTCGTTGGAGCCGTGCGCGAACGCCATGCCACACGCGGTAATGACCATCAACACGGCGAACACCCGTTCTACGGTGTAGAAATGTTGTGACTTCTCCATTTTCTTGTCGGGCTCGATGCGGCGAATAACGATAGCACCGATAACCGCAATTCCGAACGCAATGACAATGGCAAGCACATAGGCGTTGGCAACGCTGATCTCGAGACCGACGTGTTTCAGGCCCTTGAGTATGGTTACGAGAGTGATCGTGAAGGCGGCGAGAAACATGTACACCGGCACGTATCGCTTCGCCTGTTTGAGCGGATCCTCGCGGCTCAATATCAGCCGCTGGACGCTCGAGAAAATCAGGAACGCAATGAAACCTGCGGTCAGCGGAGACGCGACCCAGCTCATGACGATCGTGCCAACCTGGCTCCATTTCACGGCGTCGATACCGATGCCTACCGCGGCAAAACCGACGATCGCACCAACGATAGAATGCGTCGTGGACACCGGCCAGCCGCTGCGGGACGCGATCAGCAGCCAGGTTCCCGCGGCCAGCAATGAGGCGAGCATGCCGTAGACGAGCAATTCCGGGGTACCCGACAGTAAATCCGCATCGACGATGCCCTTGCGTATCGTCGACGTTACTTCGCCGCCGGCAAGAACGGCACCGAGAAATTCGAAAACAGCGGCAACCAGGATGGCCTGCTTGATGGTCAGCGCGCGCGAGCCAACCGACGTCGCCATGGCATTCGCGACGTCGTTCGCGCCGATACCCCATGCCATGAATATTCCGAACAGGGCCGCGAGGCCGATGTACACGAACTGCGCATCCATGAGCGCGCCTCTTTATTTTGTTGTTGTTAGTGAGAAAGCAGTAGTTCCAGCCGGCGCCCGACACGCTCTGCCATATCCGCAATTTGACCGATCAGTTCGATCACGCGGTACAGAAAAATGACACTCACAGGATGCAGCGTAGCTTCGATTTCGAAAAGCGATGCGCGTAGCTCGACTTCCCGATCGTCCGTGTCGGTCTCAATACGGTCGAGTTCGTTAATCAGGTCTTCGACGAGGTTGACCTCCGCTCCCTTGAATCCGGTCGTAAAAAGCTCGTCAAGTTCACGCACGCTTTTGCGTGCCTGTTTCGCCGCGTCGATGTTTCGCTGCACAAACTCGAGAAACTCGTCGGCGATCTGCGCGGGAATCTGCATGCGCCGCCCAACGACCAGTCCCGACACGTCTTTGGTGCGGTTCGCCATGCGGTCCTGCACCAGCAACAGTTCCAGGAGGTCTTCTCGCGGCACCGGCATGAACAGGCTTTTTGGCAGATGCAGGCGAATTTCTTTTTTCAGGTCGTCCGCTTCGTGCTCGAGCGACGCAATTTTCTCGCGAATCTCACGGACCCGATCCCAGTCGTCGGCAATGACCGCCTGGAAGAACGGCTTCAACTCCCGCGTACAGCGGTAGGAGATATCGACATGCTTTTCCAGAGGCTGTACGGGCGATGACCCGAAGATATTGGCGAGCAGATTGCCCATGGTGTTTCTCTTGTTGTATGCGTACGCGCTGGCCGCGCGGCGGATAGTAGCATAGCGCCCGACCGGGGCTCTCCGCGCACAGCCCGCTCCCTGCCGCCGAGCGGCGTGAAATCCGGCCGCGTCGAGCCCTTGATGTTTTGTGTAATATGAGACAAAATGTCTCATATATATTCAGAGCAAGGTCCCGTGAGTCCCACTCCCGCATCCGCAACCCATGCCTTTTTCCTCCGGCTGCTTCGTCCGGTGGCCAGGGTCATGCTGCGTCAGGGCGTGAGCTACCGCGAGCTCGCGGAGCTCTGCAAGCAGGTCTACGTCGCCGCCGCCACCGACGCCTACGGTGTAGACGGACGGCCAGCCAACGTTTCGCGGGTTGCCATGCTGACGGGTATGACGCGGCGCGACGTGCGCAGGGTGCGCGTGGGCCGGGACCGGGACGAGCAACGAATCCTTGCAAGCATGAACAGCGCATCGCGGATACTTTCCGGCTGGCACCAGGACGCGGACTTCATGCGCAAAAACGGCGAACCGCTGCCATTGCCAGAGGCAGGGCCCGCACCGAGCTTCGAGGCGCTGTCCAAACGTTACGCCGGCGATATACCGGTATCCACGACACTCAAGGAACTACTGAATGTCGGTGCTGTCGTGGTTAACCACGATGGAAAATTGCGCGCCGAGACACGTTACTACATGCCGGGCGGCGATACGCCGGCGTCCGCGGAGTCGATTCTTCGTTCGGGCAGCGTGCTCGAGGATCTTGGCGACACGGTGGACCACAACCTTGGCCGCAAAGCAACCGAGCACGGTCGGTTCGAAGGCCGGGCGACGAATCGCAACGTCGACCCGCAGCATATTGATGAATTCAGAGCCTTTGTGGAACGGGAAGGGCAAAAATTCCTGGAAAAGGTCGACCAGTGGCTGAGTGACCACGAGGCCGACGCAGGGAAATCGAATACCACAGAAACACTTCGACTTGGGATAGGGGCGTACTGTATCGAGGGGCAGGCGCTTTCAGGAGACAAAAATGAACCCTAAAGCACTACAGCACATTTTCGTGGCCGTACTGGCACTTCTGATCGCCGCCTGCGGCGGTGGATCCGGTGGTGGCGATACCGACCCGGGACCCGGCCCCATCGGCGGAATCGATCGCGGCGGAATCGCTGCGCAGGGCACGATCACCGGATTCGGATCCATTATCGTCAACGGGACGACCTTCGATACATCGCAGGCACAAATCGTTTACGACGGGGAAGTGGTTGCCGAAAGCCGGCTGCGCGTAGGCCAGATCGTTACGGTAATCGGCACTACCGGCGAGTCGGGCAACAGCGCCGACACGGTGACATTCGACGACAGCGTCGAAGGTCCGATCGATTCGATTGATCTCGCAGCGGAACAGATCGTCGTGCTTGGCCAGACAGTGATCATCGATGGCGCAACGATATTCGACGACGATATCCCGGGTAGCGCACTCGATGGCCTCAACGTCGGCGACGTAATCGAGGTGAGCGGCTTCACCGATGCAAATGGCAACATTATCGCATCGCGGATCGAGATCGATGACGATGGCGGCGAGTTCGAGATCACCGGCACCGTGTCCGCGGCGGACAACGTGGCCATGACGTTTACGATCAACGCTCTTACCATCGATTACAGCGGCGCAACGCTCGAAGACTTCAACGCCGCCATGCCGGCTGACGGCGACATCGTCGAAGCCAAGGGCACTCAGTTCGGTGCCAATGGGGAGTTGCTCGCCACCACGGTAGAACGCAAAGGCGATTTTGACGACGACTTCGACGAAGACGATGAAATAGAGATTGAGGGCTTTATTACCCGATTCGTCTCCGCGACCGATTTCGACGTCGCCGGGATTCCGGTCACGACCGATGCGAACACACAGTATGAAGGCGGAACCTCCGCCGACCTTACGTTGGATGTCCGGGTCGAGGTTGAGGGCAATTTCGATGCCAACGGCGTACTCGTCGCACGCGAAGTCGACTTCGAGGACGAAGGAAGCGTTCGTATCGATGCCCTGGTCGATGAAGTCGACGCAGCCGCGGGCACGGTAACGGTGCTCGGCATCGCCGTGCAGATCGACAGCCAGACCAGCATGGAGGACAACTCCGATGCGGACCTGCGCGTGTTCACGATAAACGACATCAATAGCGGAGACTGGCTCGAGGTTCGCGGCAGCGAGATTGCGCCAGGCACCTTGCTGGCGACGCAGGTCGAACGCGACGATGCCGACGATGAATCGCGCATCCGCGGGATCGCGACGGACGTAGCCGATCCATCCTTCCGCATCCTCGGCCTGGATATCGATACGGACGCGAACACGGAGTTCGACGGCACGGACAGCGCCACGTTCTTCGCCACTGCCGCAGGGCAGCTGGTGCAGGCCGACGGCAACCTGAACGGCGATCGCTTCCTGGCGACGCAGGTGGAATTCGAGGACGACGACTAGGATATCCTGCGCGTCGTCGCGAGGCGTTGGGCAGCGCCCCGGGCCATCCCGGGGCGCCTTTTTACTGACACTTTGCCACTAACGCTATCGTGGTAGACTCGCCAGCCCATTGTCCGGCAAGGGGATATCAC
>JAHHOT010000237.1 GCA_018677555.1 Gammaproteobacteria bacterium
CACCTATAGTGAGCAGCGCTTCGTACCGCTCGATCGAATCGACAGCAACAACGTCGGCGAACTCGGGCTCGCCTGGTATTTCGATATTCCGACGCGCCGCGGTATCGAGGCGACGCCGCTGGTCGTCGACGGCGTCATGTATGTCAGCGGCGCCTGGAGCATCGTCTATGCGCTGGATGCCATAAAGGGTAGTTTGCTATGGACCTATGATCCGCAAGTGCCGAGGATCTACGGCCGCTACGCCTGTTGCGATGCCGTGAACCGCGGTGTTGCCGCCTGGGACAACAAGATCTACGTCGGCACGCTCGACGGCTACCTCGTCGCCCTGAACGCGAAAGATGGCAGCGTTGGCTGGCGGGTGAATACCATCGACCGCAACCAGCCGTATTCGATTACGGGTGCGCCGCGTGTGATCAAAGGCAAGGTGCTGATCGGCAACGGGGGCGGCGAGTACGGTGTACGCGGTTACATCAGCGCTTACGATGCGGAGACGGGTGAGCAGGCCTGGCGTTTCCATACGGTGCCGGGAAATCCGGCGGACGGTTTCGAGAGCGCGGCGATGGAGATGGCCGCCGAAACCTGGACCGGTGAATGGTGGACGATGGGCGGTGGCGGAACGGTGTGGGACTCGATGGCCTACGACCCCGACCTCGATCTGCTCTATATCGGTGTCGGCAACGGCTCGCCATGGAATCGGCAGATCCGCAGCCCTGGCGGCGGCGACAACCTGTTTCTCTCCTCCATCGTGGCATTGCGACCGGACACCGGCGAGTATGTCTGGCACTACCAGACCACGCCGGGTGAGACCTGGGACTTCACGGCCACGCAGCACATCATCCTGGCGGACCTGGATATCGCCGGCGCAACGCGCAAGGTGTTGATGCAGGCGCCGAAAAACGGATTTTTCTACGTCATCGACCGGGCCAATGGAAACCTGATTTCCGCGGAGAAGTACATTCCCGCAACCTGGGCAAGCGGTGTGGATCTCGCGACCGGCCGGCCAGTGGAGGCGCCGAATGCGCGCTTTGTGAGTGGCCCGCAGGTCGTTTTGCCCGGACCCTTCGGTGGACATAACTGGCACCCCATGTCCTATAACCCGAAGACCGGTCTCGTTTACTTCTCGGCCCAGGAATTGCCGATGTTCTACAGTACGGACGAGAATTTCCGCTTCATCTCCGGGCAATTCAACACCGGCGTGGACTGGGCCGCCGCCGATTTTCCAACGGATCCGGCCGAAATCGAGGCCGTTTTCGCCCTGGTCCGCGGCCATCTTGTTGCCTGGGACCCGGTGGCGCAGCGCGAGGTCTGGCGTTATCAGCAGGCCGGTCCCTGGAATGGCGGAACATTGTCCACTGCCGGCAACCTGGTTTTCCAGGGCAATGTGCTGGGTGAATTCGTCGCTTACAGTGCAGACAATGGCGCGCGCCTCTGGAGCTTTGCTACGCAGACCGGCGTCACGGCGGGTCCCGTAAGCTGGGAGTCGAATGGCGAACAATTCATTGCTGTCGCCGTCGGCTGGGGCACGTTGATCGCGGCGGGCGGCGGTCCTGGCGTCGAGGCACTCCAGATGAAAAACCGAAGTCGGCTGCTGACGTTCAGGCTGGGCGGCGAAGCTGCGCTGCCTGCGCTGCCGCAACCGGTAGCGCGCCCTGTGCCCGAACCACCCGAGCAGGTTGCGGACGCCGACACGATTTCCCGGGGGCACTACCTCTATACGACGCGATGCTCGATGTGCCACGGCTTGAGCGTGACCAGCGGGGGTTTGATCTCCGATTTGCGGTATACCACCAGGGATGTATTCGAACAGTGGAATCAGATTGTCGTAGAGGGCAGCCTGGCAGCGGCCGGCATGCCGGGCTTCAAGGGCATTCTTGGTCCGGACGAAGCTCTGGCGATCAAGTCGTTCGTCATCGAGCGTGCACACGCCCTGGCTGACCGGACAAGGGGTGCAGATTGAGCAAGTATCACGTGATGACCAAAATGGGTCGGAGGTAAAATTAAGTGAAAAACAAAGGCATTTTCAGGATTGTCCGAACAGCGGTGTTTTGCGTGGTGATGGCGAGCGCAGTGTCGATAACGTCGTGCGGGTTTGCTGCAGACTCCGACAACATGGAAGAGGCAAAAGAGGTACAGCTCGTGCGGCAGGCGCTGAAAACCTACGAGCTGATGGACTGGGACAAGTGGGTAATGTTGTTCGCCGAGGACGGAATGCTGCACAGTGTTATGCGGGATCCGTTTGTGGGCAGGGAAGCGCTGAAAGCGCGCATGATCGAGTTTCACGACGGCATCGGTATCGAGCACGGCAGCATGACGCTCGATATCCGCAATATCGGTAAGGTCGCCGATAATGTCGTGATGGTCGAGCGCATGGACGCCTGGTACCAGAACGGCACGAAGCGGCAGGTTCCCGCCGTTGGGGTTTTCGTGTTCGACGAAAACGGACTCATAAAAGTCTGGCGCGAATACTATGACCTTGCGACGCTCAGGGAGCAGATGAAACCATAAATCCGGATTGGACGAACGTTCTCAGGGAATTTGCCGCGCGGCCTCGTAACCGTCAGCCAGTTCGTCGACGATTTCGGCGACGGTCTCGATGCCGTGTATCGTGCCGATGCCCTGCCCGGCCGACCAGATGTCTTTCCATGCCTTTACTTCCTTCTCCGAGCCCGACAGATCCATCCGGCTCTTGGCCGCCAGGTTATCGGGATCGAGTCCCGCGGCGACGATGCTCGGCCGCAGGTAATAGGCATGTGCACCCGTGAATGAATTCGTGAGCACGAGGTCGGAGAAGTCGGATTCCACGACCATTTGCTTGTACGGGGCGAAAGCGTTGCTTTCTTTGGCCGCGATGAAGCGCGTGCCCATGTAGCTCAGCTCGGCGCCGAGGATCTCGGCCGCGCGAATGGCTTTGCCGTCGCCGATGCCGCCGGCGAGGATCAGCACACCGTCGAAGAACTCGCGCACGGCGGGTACGAAGGCGAAGCCGGCCATCTGCCCGGTGTGCCCGCCGGCGCCGGCGGAAACGAGCGCGAGCCCGTCGGCTCCCGCCGCCGCCGCTTTTCTTGCCAGCGGCACGCTGTTGACGTCGGCGATCACGAGGCCGCCATAGTCGTGCACGGCCTCGATGACACGCTTGGGGCTGCCGAGCGCCGTGATGACGATCGGCGGCCGGTATTTCTGCAGCAGCGCGAGCTCGGCGTCGAGCCGTTTGTAGGTGCTGTGCACGATCAGGTTCTGCGCCCACACGTCGGTTGCACCGGCGACGGAATCCCGGCGCATCAGCTCGAGCTCGGACGTAATTCGATCGAGCCACGCCTCGAAGTCGTCGATCGTCCGCGCGTTCGGTGCGGGGAACGAACCGATCACGCCGGCACGGCACGATGCGATGACGATCTCCGGCCCCGACACGAGGAACATCGGGGCGACAACCACCGGTAACCTGAGTTTCGCCCGCAGGTCCCGGAAACGTTCGCGTGGATCCATGATGTGACTTTCTTCTTGTTTGTCCGGTACTTGCAGCTTGTGACTTTCATTATTAGACTAACAAATTGTCCCTGCGGCAACAACACGACGCGATACAGGAAGAAACCGATGGAATCGATCGGAACGGAGATCTGGCTGCTGCTGGCCGTCAACGCGGGCATTGTTTTCTCCGCGGTGCTGCTGCTGTGGCTCATCAGCATCCCGCTGCGCGACGTCAGCATCATCGACATGTTCTTCGCCGTTATCCTTTTTGCGGTAGCGCTCTCGAGCTACTTCCTCGCCGACGGTGTCGCCGTCCGCAAGCAACTCATCGTCGCGCTCGTCGCGATCTGGGCCGCGCGGATTACGCTCCACCTGGTACGACGCAACTGGGGACACGGCGAAGATGCACGCTATACGAAGCTGCGCAGCTGGGTAGACGACGATCGCCGCTTCGTCTGGCTGAGTCTGCGAAAAGTATTCCTGCTGCAGGGCGTCGTGCTGTGGTTCGTGTCCCTGCCGATCCAGGTCGGCCAGGTGTACACAGCGCCGCCCGCGCTCGGCTGGCCGGCGTGGATCGGTGTGGTCGTCTGGACGGTCGGCATGATTTTCGAGACTGTCGCCGACATGCAGCTGACGAAGTTTCGCGCCGATCCGGCGAACAAGGGCAGCGTATTGCAGACGGGACTGTGGCGCTACTCGCGGCATCCCAACTATTTCGGCGAGTTGTCGGTGTGGTGGGGACTTTTCCTGATCGCCTGTGATCATCCGCTGGGTGTTCTGACGATCGTCGGGCCGATCATGTACACTTATTTGATTGTAAACGTCACGGGCCAGGCGACTCTGGACAAGAAACTGGCGAGAGAACGCCCGGGATACAAAAAATACATGGAGTCGACGAGCGGGCTGATCCCGATGCCGCCCCGCCGAACCAAGGCCGGGACGTGAGTGCAGTAGCAAAGCCGGAGATCGAGCCCAACATCATTCTCAGTAGCCAGGTTGCACAGGGCCTGGCTGTTATCGGCGACCGCTGGGCGTTCATGATCGTCCGCGAGATCTATCTCGGCGTGCGGCGTTTCGAGGACTTGCGGGAGCGAACGCAGGCTGCGCGCGGCACGCTGGCGTCGCGGCTCAAGTCGCTCGTCGAGCAAGGCATCCTCTACAAGAATCCCTATCAGAAAAGCCCGGTGCGCCACGAATACCGCCTGACAGACAAAGGCATCGATCTTTATCCCGTCGTCCTGATGATGTGGCGCTGGGAGCATGACTGGGGCGACCACCATTACCTGCCGGCGACGCTCGTGCACCAGGCCTGCGGCAGCGAAATGCTCCCGATGTATCGCTGTAGTGGCTGTAAACTCGAAATCCGGCCGCAAGACGTGGCGTTCTCGGTTGGCGACAACTTCGAAGCGGCCAGGAAAATTCCGCCGCGATTCCAGCGTCGCTCGCGGTCGAAGCACGAGATCGAAGGGTACAAGGGGCCCGAGAAAGTGCAGGCGCTCGACTGTACCGGCGACCGCTGGACGTCACTCGTGCTTGCTGCCGCCTTCTTCGGCCTGAAACGCTTCGACGACATCGCGATGTCGATCGGCATTGCGACGAATATCCTTTCGGATCGTCTCAAGGCGCTGACGCGCATGGGTATCATCGACCGCGTGAAATACCTGGAGCGGCCGGTTCGTCACGAGTATCGCCTGTCGCAGAAAGGCCGCGACATCTACAAGCAGACGCTTGCGATCCACGAGTGGGCGAATCGCTGGCTCGTCGAGCCGGGCAGGGAACCGCTGGTCTTACATCACAAAGCCTGCGACACGGATTTGCACGGCGAGGTCGTCTGCAGCCACTGTGAACAGGTGCTGGATCCGCACGAGGTCACTTACCAGGCGCTTGCCCCGACAGAATGAGTTCGACGGCTTCGCGTGCCGACGACGCGGCGCCCTCGGTGCCGATCGTTCCCGGTGAAGTGCTGCCGTCGCCCACGTTGTAGAGATTCCTGATCGACGTCGTAACCGGCAGCATGTGACCGGCCCACCGATGCATGCCGGGGCTCTGCCCCGAGTGCCGCGCCTTGACGAGAAACTCGGCAGAGTCGAGTTTGCCGGGGAAATTCTCCCTGAGTTCCGCGAGCGTGTTCTCCAGTTCCTCGGTGAGGTTCGCATTGGCCGCATCGCTTGGCGCGCCATAGGCGGTGTGCAGGTATTTGCCGGACGGCGAAACGTCCGGCGATATCAGCGACGGGATCTCGAGGTAGATGAGATTTTCGTTGTTGCCGAACACGAGGCAACCGTCGAAGTCCTCGATGAGCGGTTCGTCCGTCAGGAACGAGATGTGGAATATCGGCGCTTCGTGCGGTGATGCGTCGAGCAATTCGAGATAGGCGGCGTCGAAGAGTTCGCGGCCGCCGACGAGTTCGACGGTCCTGTCCGGTCCCGTATTCGACAATACGAAATCACAGTGCACGATCTCTTCGCCGTGCTCCCGTGAACTCAGCACGGCACCGGTCACCGCGTTGTCCTGCGTCAGTATCTTGCGGCATTGTGTCTTGCGCCGCAGCGTTCCGCCGCGCGCCTCGATCGCCGCGGCCAGCGTCTCCATGAGTTCGCCGTTGCCCTTGCGTGCCATGCCGAAGCGGCTGCCGCGGCTGCTGTATTTAAGGAAACGGAAAAACTCGCCGGCGGGAATCTCGTGCAGGTTCGTGCCCATGAGCGCTGCGCAAAAGCCCTGGAAAAGCCGGATAACGTTGTCGTTGTCGGTATTATCGACGAGCCAGTCGCGGAACGTCGGATCGTCCGGCGGGATCTCCTCCAGTGCGGCGATGAAGCGGCCGAACAACTGCTGCGCGGCGTCCTTGTTTCCCTCGAATGCAAACTCGATCAGCCCGCGCAGGCCGCCGCCTTCGCTGGACTGGTCATAGTCGCCGTGCGGCAGCCGATACATCATGCGGCCGGTCAGCTCGATCATATCCATCGGCGCCCCGAGGAGGTCGAAGGCCTCGCGGATGGCGCTTTGCTTCGCCATCGGAATCATGATCGCACCGGTCGTCACGATGGCCGAGTCGCGGTTGCGGTGTGAGCAGCGCCCGCCGAGATACGCTGTTTTCTCGACCGCGAGAACGTCCACGCCCGCTGCCGCGAGCCGGGCGGCAGCACACATGCCGCCCATTCCGGCGCCGATGACTACTGCGTCGTAGTGTTTTTCAGACACGCTCAATGATGGTCGCAGCGCCGATACCGGCGGCGCCCGAAATGGCGACGAGACCGATAGTGAGGTCGCGCCGTTCGAGTTCGTCGAGCACGGTGCCGATCAGGCTCGCGCCGGTCGCGCCCATGGCATGGCCCAGCGCAATCGCGCCGCCGTTGACGTTTACCCGGTCTGCGTCCCAGCCGGTATCGCGGACGAACTTGATCGACACGGCAGCGAACGCTTCGTTGAATTCGACGAGGTCCACGTCACCGTGCGTCATGCCGGCCTTTCGCAGCGCAACGTCGGCTGCATCGATGCCGCCGGTCAGCGCGAGCATCTCGTTGGCGCAGGCGTTTACCATCGTATGTATCCGTGCGCGTGGTTTGCTGCTCATGTGTTCGCCGGCTGCGGCGGATCCGATCACGACCAGCGACGCACCATCGACGATTCCCGGCGAATTGCCAACGTGATGCACGTAGCGCATTTCCCCGAGATCCGGAAACGCGGCCTTGAACGCGTCTTCGTAACCCTTCTTGCCGAAATCGACAAACAGCGGATCGAACCCGGCGAGTTTTTCGGGGGTAATGTCCCCGCGCACCGACTCGTCCGCGGATACGGAGGCGCCCGTTTCCCGGTTCTCGATCGCGATGAGCGATTTCGCGAAGTGGCCGCCGCTCTGCGCCGTCGCCGCGCGCTGCTGCGATTGCAGGGCGTAGGCATCGCACTCCTCCCTCGAAACGCCGTCGAGGCTCGCGACCAGGTCGGCGGCAAGCCCCATCGGGACGAAGGGTGCGGCACGAACGATGGCAGGGTCGGTGTAGAAAGACGCCTTGTCCGCAAGCATCGGCACCCTGGACATCGATTCCACACCGCCGGCGAGCACGAGCTCCTGCACGCCCGTCATGACCTGCATCGCGGCAACGTTGCAGGCGTCGAGGCCGGACGAGCAGTAGCGATTGAGCGTGATCCCTGAAACGGAACTCGGCAGATCGCTCAGCAGTGCCGCGACCTTGGCGATGTTGCCTCCCTGTTCGCCGACCTGGGTAACGCAGCCGAGAACGAGATCGCCGATGGCTGCGCCCTCGATATCGTTGCGTTGCAATGCCGCGGCGATCAGCGCCTTCTGCAATTCGACCGGCGTGACGGCGTTGAGCGCGCCACCGTCACGGCCCTTGCCACGGGGCGTCCGCAGCGCGTCATAGATGTACGCCGTCTGCATCAGGTTTTTACATCGCTGAACAGACCGACGAGATCGCGCCGCAACACCTTGCCGACGGCGTTGTGCGGAATCTCGTCGATACAGCGCAGCGCCTCGGGAAGCTTGAATACGGCGAGGCCCTTGCCCCGCAGGAAATCGGTCAGCTCGTCGAGCGTCACCGTCTCGCCCGGCTTCGGCACGATGACAGCGCCAACGCGTTCGCCCATGATCTCGTCCTCGTAGCCGACCACGGCAGCTTCCGCGACCTTGGGATGGCCAGCCAGCAGATTGTCGATCTCGTCGGGCGAAATGTTGACGCCGCCGCGCACGATGATGTCCTTGCAGCGGCCAACGAATTTGTAAAACCGCGACTCTTCACCGTCGCCGACGATCTCGAACACATCGCCGGTGCGGAAGAAACCGTCGTCAGTGAAGCACTCGGCATTCGCTTCGGGCGATTTCCAGTAACCGTCGAAAACCGTAGCGCCCTGGATCTCCATCTCGCCCTGCTTCCCGGCTGCGTTGACGACGTCGCGCGTCTGC
>JAHHOT010000192.1 GCA_018677555.1 Gammaproteobacteria bacterium
CCAGACCATGTCGCCATCACGAAAAACCGCACCACCCGAGCGTGGCACGAATTCGATCCAGCCCTCCGGAATAGCAGGATCGTCGGCAACTGTCTCGACGCCCTCGCGACGCACTGACGTCGGGAAGCCCAGCGTCGCGCCGTGGTAGCGGTAGACGAAATCCATGATCTCCATCACCTGCTTTTCGGACATGCCGGCGCGCGCTGCGGCCAGCGCAGTCACTACGCCGTCGCGCGTTATTTCCACGGCCCTGCGCAGGTTCGCCAGCGACCAGGAATCCTGCAGCATGCGCACCTGGTCGAGGATGTCGGCAGAATCGCGAACATCGATCTCCGGTGAGAAGCGCTTGATGCGCTCGAACTGTTCCAGCCGGGCCGGCTCGGGCATGCCGAGGCGAAAGAAGCGTGGATAGTTGAGGTACAGCAGCTTGCGGGTATCGCCCCAGGCGCGCGACAGGGCAGCGGCCAGCGGCCAGCGCCGGACCTGGGTGATGCGCCAGTCGCGAAAGTCGGTCATTGCAACGGACAGGTCGTTCTCCAGGACTGAAAAAGGCCGCACATCCGCAATGCCGGTGCGCCGGGCCAGCGCCTCCGGGTCTCCGGACGTGTACAGAGCCACCCAGCTGCGCACGGGCTCGTCCAGCCGGCCCTCCGCGTCCGGCGCGGCGGGGAGCAGCAGCAGCGCCGAATCGAGGCTGTCGATGCCGTCCAGCCCGGTCAGGTAGATAAAGTCGTGATTGTCGGAATGCGGCACCTGGAATTCCAGCCGTCGTTCCTGCGCGCGCTCGACGGAAAAAATCAGCATGGCACCGCCCGGCATCGCCTGCATGACACGATCACGTCGTTTCGCAAATACTTCGCGCAAGACCTGCGGATCCGGTTGATCGACATCCAGTTTGCGCGCCAGCGCCGCTTCCGTCGCGTAGTCGTACGAGAACGATTCAAACGGGCGGTCGGCGGCCAGTGTGCTGCTGCCGAGAAGCGTTGTCAGGACAAGTGCAAGCGTAATTCGGTACATGATATCTCCGGATGCGGGTGGCGCGGCGACCGCGTTTTGCAATGGCCGCGTTGCTGATCTAATGTAGCTTGTGAACAAAAGTTCGTTATGCGCGCGAAGCCGGTAGTGTAACCACGTCGCGACCCGCAGCTCAAAAACTCGAACTCAACAGGGGGAAATACCATGCGAATCAACGATTTGTCGACGATGCTCGGCGCTCGAGCCGCGCTTTGCCTGTGCATTGTCGGCCTGGCGGCCGGCTGCAGCCGGGCGGATGATGCACCGCCCGATTCCTATGCAGCACTGACACAGCTGTTCGAGGACTGGCGCGCGTTCGAGGACCCGCCGCGGCTGGACGGTGCGCCCGACTACACGGCCGAGCGTTTTGCCGCTGCTTATGAGGAATTCGCGCACTACAGGGAGCGGCTCGACGGCATCGACACAAGCGGCTGGCCCGTCGAGCAGCAGGTTGACTGGCATGTCGTCAATGCCGAAATGAACGGATTCGATTTCAACCATCGTATCCTGAAGCCATGGGTCCGGGACCCGGCCTTTTACCAGTCTATCTGGACCTACAAGAGCGACGTGCCGGCCCATGAGGGTCCGACGCACCACGCGGTGCTCGAATTGTGGACTTACGACTTTCCGTTGTCCGACAGCGAAGCGCAGCGCATGATCGGCGACCTCGAGGTCATTCCGCCGTTGATGCGCCAGGCGCAGAAAAATCTCACCGGCAACGCACGTGACCTGTGGGTAGCGGGCATCCGCAACATCAGGACGCAACGCGAGAATCTCGACAACATCGAAGCGACGCTTGGCGATACCGCCAGCGACCGGATGACAGCCGCCATCCGTGCTGCCCAGGAGGCGACAGACGACCTGGTCGCATGGCTGGAAGCCGAGGCGCCGTCCAAGACGGGACCGTCGGGGGTCGGCAAGGAGAACTACACTTGGTACATGCATAACGTGCACTACGTGCCGCTGTCCTGGGAACAGGAGGTGTTTCTGCTGCAACGCGAGCTTGATCGTTCCTGGTCTTCACTAAAGCTGGAAGAGCACGCCAATCGGGACCTGCCGAAACAGGTTGCCGCGGCAACGGCGGAAGAGTTCGACCAGATGGCCGACGAAGCCGCGACGGAACTGATCGCGTGGTTGCACGAGCGGGGCGTGATTCCGGTCAAGGACTATCACGATCCTGCTTTGCGCGAGCACCTGGGTTCGTTCGTGCCGGCGGACGAGAGAAACTTCTTCTGGATCGTGACGCACTACGATCCGAAACCCCTGTATTCCCACTTCTATCACTGGTTCGATCTCGCGCAGATGCGCGAGGAACCGCATGCCAGCCCGATTCGTCGTGGTCCGGTTCTCTACAACATTTTCGATAGCCGCAATGAAGGCACAGCCACCGGCGTCGAGGAGATGTTCATGCATGCCGGTCTCTACAAGGACAACCCGCGTTCACGGGAACTCGTATGGATTATGCTGGCGCAGCGCGCTGCGCGCGGCCTGGGGTCGCTGTATGCGCATGCCAACGAGATGACCATGGCGGAGGCAGGCACCGTGCACGTCAAATGGACGCCCAGGCAGTGGATGAGCAATGAGCCGGAGCTTCTGGCATTCGAGCAGCATCTGTATTTACGCCAGCCCGGTTACGGAACGAGTTACGTGACCGGCAAGTATCTGCTGGAGCGTTTGCTGGCACACCGCAGCAAGCAGATGGAAGCCGAAGGTGACGACTACACCCTGGCGGACTTCTACGGCGAGCTGAATGATGCCGGCAACATCCCGATTTCGCTGGTCCACTGGCAACTGACCGGCGACGATACGGATATCAAGCGAATGCTCGGACAGCACTGAGCGGGCCGGGTCGCGAATCGATGACCACCAGGCTCGATGGCCGCGCGGCGCTCGTGACGGGCGGTGCGGCGGGCCTGGGGCGGGTCATCAGCCACAGCCTGGCCGATGCCGGGGCCACGGGTCTCGTGCTCGATACGGCAGAGCACTGCGCGGACCTGCCGCCAGGCTGGTTCTTGCAGCAAGGCGACGTTGCCAGCGAACAGGACGTGGCGGCTGCCGTTGCGGACATCGACAGGCGATTCGGGCGTCTGGACATCGTCATCGCGAATGCAGGCCTGGTCCCGCCGTGGCATGAAACGGGCGACATCGACCTGGAGGAGTGGGATCGTGTTTTCGCCGTCAACGTTCGCGGTGTCGCTGCGACGATCAAGCATAGCGTGCCATTGTTGCGTCGCGACGGCGGTTCGATCGTGGTGATGGCTTCCCTCAACTCGCGCCGCGGTCACCCGCAGCAATGCCTGTATACCGCCAGCAAACACGCCGTTCTCGGAATAGTCCGTTCCGTGGCGCTCGACCTCGGACGCTTCGGCATCCGTGTCAACGCACTGGGGCCCGGACCGATTGCGACGCACGCCCTGACGGAGCGTATTCGCCATCGTGCCGGCCAGGGAGGCCCGCCGCTCGACGAAGCGCTGGCGTCGTATGCCGCGGATACGGCGCTGGGAGCGAC
>JAHHOT010000225.1 GCA_018677555.1 Gammaproteobacteria bacterium
GCGCCGCTCCTACAGAAGACGAATTGCGGTCCGCAGCAAAGCAACGTGCGTCAATCGCGGCGGGGGCGCCGCTCCTACGGGTGAAGGATTGGGTCGGACGCTGATGACCCGCTAGCTGTGATACTGCGGGCTCAGGCGGTGTACAGCGTCGACCAGGACCTTGAGGTTGTCGGGATCGATATCGGGTGTGATGCCATGGCCGAGATTGAACACGTGGCCCGGCCCCTTGCCGTAACTTGCCAGGACGTCGGCGACACCCTGCTCGATTGTCTGAGGCGATTCGCGCAGCGTGGCAGGGTTCAGGTTGCCCTGTAACGCAACCTTGTCGCCGGTGATCCTGCGAGCATCGTCGAGGTCGGTCGTCCAGTCGACACCGAGCGCGTCGCAACCGGTGCCGACCATATCGGCAAGCAACGGACCCGCACCTTTCGTGAACAGGATGACCGGTATCGTCGCACCGTACTTCTGGCGCTGCAGACCGTCGACGATCGACTGCATGCTCGCCAGGGAAAAGCGCCGGTAGTCGTCCGCTTCGAGCGCCGCGCCCCAGGTATCGAAAATCATGATCGCCTGAGCGCCGGCTTCGATTTGCGCATTGAGGTAGTTCGTCGTAGTTGTCGCTACGTTCGACAAAAGGAGTTCGAGGCTTTTCGGATCCTCGGCGGCAAGCCCCCTGATCTTCGCAAACTCGCGGCTGGATCTGCCCTCGACCATGTAGGTTGCGACAGTCCAGGGGCTGCCGGCGAAGCCGATCAGCGGCACTTTGCCGTGCAACTCGTAACGAATCAGCGACACGGCATCGAACACGTAGCCGAGCACTTCGCTGACGTCGGGTTCCGGCAGTTTGCGAATATCTGCCGCCGTTCTGACCGGGTTTTTGAACTTCGGCCCCTCGCCCGTTTCGAAATACAGCCCGAGGCCCATTGCATCGGGAATGGTCAGGATATCCGAGAACAGTATTGCGGCATCCAGGTCGAATCGTCGTAACGGCTGCAAGGTGACCTCGCAGGCCAGCTCCGGCGTCGAACATAGCGTCATGAAATCGCCCGCCTGTTCGCGCAGCTTGCGGTATTCCGGCAGATAGCGCCCCGCCTGGCGCATGATCCACACCGGCGTGCGTGGCACCGGCTTGCGCAACAACGTGCGAATCAGCAGATCGTTTTTCAGTTCGGTAACCATTGCAGTACCTCAGAATATCGCGGCGATTTTTTGCTGGATCGATTCCGCCGCTGCACGCGGACGGACCGCGTCGCGAATCGGCCGGCCAACGACGATATGATCGGCGCCATTGGCGAACGCCTGTTCGACGCTGACCACACGTTTTTGATCGCCGGTCGGCTTGTTGTCCACCGGCCGGATGCCCGGCGTAACGACAAGCAGTTTCGGATCTATTTGTTCGCGCAACCTCGGCGCTTCGAGGCCGGACGAGATGACGCCGTCGCAGCCGGCCTCGAGCGCCCGCCTGGCGCGCGACAATACCAGCTCGCCAACGTCGCAGTCGAAACCGAGATCGTCCAGGTCGCCGCGATCGAGGCTGGTCAGCACCGTTACGCCAAGCACCTTGAGACTATCGCCCTTGTTTTCGGCCGCGGCCTCCATGATCGACTGGTTACCGTGAACCGTCACAAAACTCGCACCACGGCCCTGCAGCTGACGTACAGCCGAACCCACCGTCGCCGGAATGTCGAAAAACTTCAGATCCGCGAATACTTTCTTGTTGCGTGCCAGCATCCAGTCCAGCAGTCCGAAATAGCCGCCGCTCATCATCAGTTCGAGTCCGAGCTTGTAGAAAGTCACCGAATCGCCGAGTTCATCGGCCAGGCGCCGTGCATCCCCACAATCGGGCACGTCCATTGCGAATATGAGCCTGTCGGCCGCTTGAATATCGTTATTGGCCACGCGTTTCAGTTCCGGTGAAAATCGCCGCGAATTCTACTGCAATCGTTCGTGCTCCGCGATTGCAAATCGGTCAGTCATCCCGGCGATGAAGTCGGAAACCGTGCGCGCCTTTTCGCTTTCGTCATTCGCTGCCGCCACGCTGTCGGCGAATTCCGGACTCATCGCGGCCGGTTCCGCCATGTAGCGCGCGAACAAATCCTCGATCATTGCGCGCGCCTTGTCCGTCATTTCACGTACCTTTTCGTGGCGATAGAGGTTCTTACTGAGAAATCGCTTGAGCGACATATGTTCCTCGAACACCTCGTCGGTCAGGACCACCAGCGGCGCGACCTGTGAGCGAACATCGTCGATCGAGCGCGGATCGAGCGATTCGATATTTGCACGGGTATTTTCGATAAGGTCGGTGACCAGCTTGTCGATCATGCGCCTGCTGATTTCGTAAATGAGCCGGCGATCCTCGAGGTCCGGGTATCGCCGCTGCACGACCTCGTACTGTTCCCCGACCAACTGCTGGCTGCGTAGCTGTTCCAGGGTGAGCAAACCGGCGCGGAAACCATCGTCGACGTCGTGATTGTTGTAGGCGATTGCATCCGCGATATTCGCGATCTGTGCCTCGAGTGAAGGTTGCTGCCGCTCGAGGAAACGCCGGCCAAGCTCGCCGAGCTCGCGCGCGTTGCGCGCCGAACAATGCTTCAATATGCCCTCGCGGGTCTCGAACGTAAGGTTCAACCCGGGATACTCCGCGTACTTGGCCTCCAGCTCGTCGACAACCCGCAAGGATTGCAGGTTGTGCTCGAATCCTCCGAACTCCCGCATGCATCCGTTGAGCGCATCCTGGCCGGCATGCCCGAACGGCGTGTGCCCGAGATCGTGCGCCAGGCTGATCGCCTCGACCAGCGACTCGTTCAAATGCAGCGCGCGGGCTACCGTCCTGGCTATCTGGGCGACTTCGAGCGAGTGAGTCAGACGGGTACGGTAAAGATCGCCTTCGTGATTGACGAACACCTGGGTCTTGTAAACAAGCCGTCGAAAAGCTGTCGAATGGACGATGCGGTCACGGTCCCGTTGATATTCGCCCCGATATGCCGCGGGCTTCTCCGGGAAACGTCGGCCGCGACTTCGTTCCTCAGTCGCAGCCCAGGCTGCGAGTGGCACCTCGTTCACGCGGCATCCCCGGCGCCGGCCAGCACTTCCGCGAGGCGCTGCCGATCGTATGCGGCGCTGACGACCGCGCTGCCCAGCTTCTCCAGCAGCACGAATCGAATCTCTTTCGCCACCACCTTCTTGTCCATCCGCATGGCAGCGGACAATCGCTCTGCCCCGATTGGCGGCGGCTTCACCGGCAATCCCGCCGCCACCAGCAGGTTTCGCAGGCGTGTCAATTCGCCGTCCGGAATCCCGCTCAGCCGCGCTGCCATTACCATGCCCGCCGCGACCGCCTCACCGTGCAGCCACTCGCCGTATCCCATGGAGTTTTCGATGGCGTGACCAAAGGTATGCCCGAAGTTGAGTATGGCGCGGCGGCCGTGCTCGCGCTCGTCTTCCGCAACGACCTGCGCCTTGATTTCACAAGAGCGTCGCACGGCTTCGCCGAGCGGAGCAGCGTCGCGTTGCATCAGGCGCGGCATTTCCGTTTCGAGCCATGCAAAGTAAGCGGGATCCGCAATCGCCGCATGCTTTATGACTTCTGCCATGCCGGCGCTGAACTCGCGGTCGGGCAAGGTCATCAGCGTATCGGTATCGATCATTACGACCGAAGGCTGATGAAACGCGCCGATCAGGTTCTTGCCGCCCTCGTGGTTGACCCCGGTCTTTCCGCCGACACTCGAGTCCACTTGCGCGAGCAAAGTCGTTGGTACCTGGATGAAAGAAATGCCGCGCATGTAACAGGCCGCCGCAAAACCGGCAATGTCGCCAACGACCCCACCGCCGAGCGCGAGCACCGTTGCGTCGCGGTTCGCTTTGCCATCGACGAGAGCGTCGATGACCAGCCTGACGCTGTCCATCGTTTTATACGCCTCGCCATCGGGAAGCTCGACGGATAGCACGCGCTTCCCGGCCAGGCTCTTCTGCAGCAGGTCGAGATAAAGGGGCGCAACCGTCTCGTTACTGACGACGAGGCAATCGTCACCCTTCACGTATGACCCCAGGTCTTCGGCGCCGAGCAAGCCACTACCGATGATGATCGGATAGCTGCGCTCGCCCAGCTCAACGTTCAAAATTGGCGCTTGCCTCACTGCCTTGTCCCTGTCCGGCGAACCCGCACAGACTACAACATTGCTGCGGTACGCTGTAGGAGCGGCGCCTTTGCTGCCGGTCTGTACTGCATCGCACCGCGTTTAATCACCCGTAGGAGCGGCGCCCCCGCCGCGACTGTGATGTGTGT
>JAHHOT010000035.1 GCA_018677555.1 Gammaproteobacteria bacterium
GTCGTAGGTGTCGCGACGGGGGCGCCGCTCCTACATGAATCACTTTTCCGGTTGCACGGTGCCGACGCAAGTTACTTCGCGAAACGAATTGCGGGCAGCCACGAACCGCAAAGGCTATGCACCGATCTGGCGTACGCCCTGATCGCTCGCGACGAGCAGGACGTCGGCGGCGCGATGGGCGAATATGCCGACCGTCAGTATGCCCGGCACCTGGTTGATCCGGGTTTCCATTTCCAGCGGATTGCTGATCGCCAGGTCGTGAATATCAATAATGTGATTGCCGTTGTCGGTGACGAAGCCCTCGCGCCACACAGGTCGTCCACCCATCTTGATGATCTGCCGAGCGACGAAGGCCTGGGCCATTGGCAGCACCTCGATCGGCAGCGGAAACTCGCCAAGCATGCCGACCAGTTTCGAGTCGTCGATGATGCACACGAACTTGCGCGCGGCGCCTGCCAGTACCTTCTCGCGGGTCAGGGCACCGCCGCCACCCTTGATCAGGTGGCCTCTTTTGGTTGCCTCGTCGGCGCCGTCAATGTACAGATCCGGGTCGCCACAGGCGTTGAGCGTGGCAACCTCGAAGCCGTTCTCCTCCAGAAGCGCCGTGGTCGCTTTTGAGCTCGATGTAACTTTATCGATGCGCTCGCGAATCGACGGCAGTAGTTCAATGAGGAAATTGACCGTGGAGCCGGTGCCCATGCCAAGAACGGTGCCGTGGTCGATAAAGTCGAGTGCGGCCTTGGCCGCGATGCGTTTCTTGTGTGCCTGATCCATCGTGTGCCCGGAGCTACGTCCCCAAATCCCAGGTCCGGCGAGAGCTTAGCCGATCGGGCCTGATTTGACCATTCGCAGGGTCACAGGCCCAAACGAAATATGCCCGCAAATGCGGGCATATTCCTTGGTTTGGAAGAAGGCTTGTGGAACCGGCGATCAGCTATTGGTCATCCGTTACCTGATTCGCCCGGCTACCGTTCTTCCTGAGTCAGCCTGGAAGACTAGCGCTTCTTCCGGGAAGCCTTTTTCTTGGCTTTCCGTTTGGTCTTGCGCTTCGTCTTCTTCTTGGCTTTCTTCTTAGCCTTCTTCTTGGTTTTCTTCTTAGCCTTTTTCTTGGCTTTCTTTTTTACCTTGCGCTTTGCCTTCTTTTTGGCCTTTTTCTTGGCCTTCTTTTTGGTCTTGCGCTTGGTTTTCTTTTTAGCCTTTTTCTTGGCCTTCTTTTTGGTCTTACGCTTGGTCTTCTTTTTCGCCTTTTTCTTGGCTTTCTTTTTCACCTTGCGTTTGGCTTTCTTTTTGGCCTTTTTCTTGGTGGCCTTTTTCTTCGTCTTGCGCTTGGCGACCTTCTTCTTCGCCTTGCGCTTAGTTGCCTTCTTCTTGCGTGTTACCTTCCGCTTCTTCGCGACCTTGCGCTTCGAAGCTTTTTTACGAGACTTCTTTTTGGTAGCCATAGTTTTCTCCGTGTCGGGTACCCGGAGCTGAGTATACGGAACAAAAGCAAAAAATCCAGCAAGTTAAGGCGTGTCGCGCAATTTTTTCGCCAGCCAAAATTGCACTGAAAACGTGCGTCAGTTGTGTACCTAAACACCGACACAATCATTCTGAATCGTGCGAACGGGATTTAGGTGTGCAATGAGCGACGTTCTGCACTGTCCAACGGCAAGTTTTGCAAATCCGAAACGCGTTCGGGCAGCCCTTTACACACGCTTTGGACATCAGTGGTCGCTATGGTTTTCAGTATTCGAAATGCGTCGGCAAATTGCGACAATTCTTTAAGTAATTTCCGTGATGATGCTGTAAAGCCGTATATCCCAAGGGTTTGCCGGAATGTGTTCGACTTGTTGGCAAGCGAATGCAAGGCCGACAAGTTTCGGTTGCAGCAATGCCTTGCGGTGTTTGAGGAAGGCAAAAGTGCGATCGTAGAAGCCGCCACCCATGCCGATCCGGTTGTTTGCGGCATCGAATGCGACCAGAGGTGTGAGAACGATTTGCAGCTTGCGCGGCGACAGAATTTCACCGCCAACCGGTTCAAGAATGCCGAAGTGGCTCCGCCTGAGCACACTATCCGGTGTGATTTCCTGAAACTGCATTGAGCCTGATTTCCCGGTTACCGGCGCAAAAATGCGCTTATTCATGCGCCATGCGCGCGCAATGATTCCCCATGTGTCGACTTCGCTATTGCAGGAGAGGTAGCAGCCGATGAGCGACGTGCGCGCGAAAACGTTCGAATGTGCGACTGCGCTTTCGATTCTTTCGGACGCGATGCAACGTTGCCGCTCCCCCAGCGCGACGCGCGCAGCACGGGCACCGGCTCGCAGTTGTGCCTGCGTTTCTGTCGGGGCTGATTTCGATGGCGGCATGTCGAGAACGACCAGCGGGAAAATCCTGTTCGTCACCAGGAAAGGAAAAGCGCCTCCCGCCTGTGCCGTTACCGACCGTCGCTCTCGAACCGGAGCAACAGGTGGGGTCAGCCGTGGTGGCAACAGGCTCGCCACATTACGTGGTCCTGCTCAAATGCCACCGACAGTGCACGACCCCGAGGTAATAATTTAGGGTCGAAAGGTATCCAGGTCAGTATCGAACACCGCAGGAGACGCCAGCCTCTATTCTAATACAGGTAGGATCGATTTCCGCAGCTGGTTTCGCAGAATGTGAGGTGGGTCCGGGCCAGGTCAGAGCTCGAGTTGCTGATTACCGCCCAGCGCGTTTTCCACGCGGTCGGAAATGAGCTTGAGGCGATTGCCGATCGAGCCTTCCAGATGTTTGTCTTTCGCCTGGGCCTGCAGCAGTTCGTTGGCCATGTTCAGTGCGGCCATGACGGCGATGCGATCCAGGCCCACGACCTTTCCGCTGTCACGAATTTCGCGCATCCTGGCGTTGAGGATTTCCGCGGAATCAAGCAGGTCGGTGCGTTCGCTGGCGGGGCAGGAGACCTGGTACTCCTTTTCGAGGATGCGGACACTCACATGTGCATAAATATCGTCCATCAGCCGCCTTGCTCCATTGCTTTGAGTCTGCCGATCATGGCTTCAACGCGAGCCCGGACCTGTTCGTTTTTTTGCAGCAACGTCGCCCGCTCGGCAGTCAGCGAATCCTGCCGCTGCTTGAGCGATCGGTTCTCGTCCTGCAGCTTGTCACAGACCTGGACGAGCGCGTCTACGCGCTTTTCCAGGCGCTTCAGTTCGTGTTCAAACGTGGAATTGCTTTCGTCGGCCATGCGCCAATATAGAACCGCTTTGGTGGAGAATCAATCCGTATTGCGCCGTCCCGCAGATTGCGTGGTCAGCCGCGTTGAATAGTGGGATCATGCGCGCTCCGGACAGGGACCGCAACGGAAATGGCCACATATGAACATGTCAGTCGACCGTGATGAGCTCAATGATGCGCTGCGTGGCTGCGGCTCCAGCTGGAGCGCGGAGCAGGCGCACGGGCTGCTGTGCAGCAGGATTTCCGTGCTCGGCAGTCGCGCTGCTGTCGATTGGTTGCGGCAGGTCCTCGACGGCGCCGATTCCACCGATGCCCCGGCCGGGGAATGCGCCGCATTGCTCGAACTGCTGTTCGCCGAGACCCACAAACAGCTGACGGAACGACAGTCGGAATTCGTCCCGCTGTTGCCCGATGACGCCGCTGCGGCTGAGGAGCGCGCTGCCGCACTCGCGAGTTGGAGCGAAGGGTTTCTGCACGGGCTGGTGTCCGACGTGCGTAGCGAAACATTGAAAGCACAGCTGGCGGACGAGCCGTTATGCGACATAATCCGTGATCTGCTTGAAATGACGCGTGCGACGGCCGGCGACGACGCAGACGACACCGACGAAGCCTACATAGAATTGGTAGAGTACCTGCGCGTCGCGGTCCAACTCACCTACGAGGTGCTGGCCCAATATCGTGCGGCGCCCGACGATCGGTCGCAGGCGGAGCAGGACGAGCCCCTGTTGCACTGATCCGCTGCCGGCGGCAAACCAGCCTATGAACGAGAAAGAATTCACTAAACGGCGCAGACAACTGCTGCGAATGGTCGGTGACGACGGGATTGCGATCCTGCCGAGCGCGCCGGTGCGCAAGCGGAGCCGCGATGTCGAATACCGATTTCGCCAGGACAGCGATTTCTACTACCTGACGGGCTTTGCGGAGCCGAATGCCGTTGCAGTACTCGCGCCGGGCCGTGACAACGGCGAGTATGTGCTGTTCTGCCAGGACCGCGACAGCAATAAAGAACTGTGGGATGGATCGCGCGCCGGGCCGGATGGCGCCGTCAGCGACTTTGGCGCGGATGATGCGTTTCCGATCGACGACATCGATGACATTCTGCCCGGCATCATGGAGACGCGAAATCGCGTGTACTACACCATGGGAGCATATGCGGATTTCGATGCCAGAATTGCGGACTGGCTGAACTCATTGCGGCAGCGCGAAGCGGCTGGCATTCATACGCCGCATGAATTCGTGGCGCTGGACCACATCCTTCATGACATGCGCCTATACAAGAGCAGGGCGGAAATCTCGGCGATGCGCAATGCAGCCAAGATCGCCGTGAGCGCTCACCGGCGGGCGATGTCGCGGGTCGCGCCCGGCATGTTCGAGTACGAGGTCGAGTCCGAATACCTGCATGAGTTTCGCCGCCACGACGCGACGAGTTCTTACATTCCGATCGTGGGCTCCGGCGCAAACAGCTGCACCCTGCATTACGTTGCCAACAAACGCATGCTGGAGGATGGCGACCTGTTGCTGGTGGACGCTGGCTGCGAGTTCGACTATTACGCGTCCGACGTTACCCGCACCTTTCCGGTCAATGGCCGCTTTTCGGCCGAGCAGCGCGCCGTCTACGAGATCGTGCTGGAGGCTCAACTTGCAGCAATCGACAAGATCGTGGTGGGCAACCACTGGAACGACCCTCACGACGCGGCTGTCAAGGTAATTACCCGCGGCCTGAAAAGGATCGGGCTGCTGGACGGATCCGTCACTCGCCTGATTCGCGATGGCGCCTATCGCAAATATTTCATGCACCGCACGGGCCACTGGATTGGCATGGACGTACACGACGTGGGCGACTACAAGGTCGGTGACGAATGGCGGCTGCTCGAGTCAGGCATGGTCATGACGGTCGAGCCGGGGATCTATATAAAGGCAGGCAAGGGCATCCCCGCGCGCTGGCGTAACATCGGTGTCCGTATCGAGGACGACGTCGCCGTCAACAGGAAGGGGCCGGATGTCCTCAGCAAAGGCCTGCCCAAGGAGCCTGACGACATCGAACAGCTGATGGCGGCGTGACGGGAAGCCAGATGGCCACGAATCGGAAATACGACCACGACATCGTCATCGCCGGCGGCGGCATGGTGGGCACCAGCCTCGCACTCGCGCTGGCTCCCCTCGGAATGCGTGTTGCGGTCGTGGAAGCGGTGCCCCGCAGCGATCACGCACAGCCGAGTTTTGACGACCGCTCGACCGCGTTGTCCCGCAGTAGTCAACGCATGTTCGAGGCGATGGGCCTGTGGCCGGAAATCGTCGCCGCGGCTACGCCTATTCATCATATACACGTCTCCGACAAAGGGCGCTTCGGCTTCTCGCATATCGACGCTCAGGAACAGAATGTCGAAGCGCTCGGCTACGTCGTGATCAATCGCGTGCTGGGCGAGGTATTGCACCGCGCGTTGCTGCAGCTCGACGGCACCGAATGGCTTTGCCCGGCACGAATCACGTCGGTCGAGCTCGGCGACGAGCGCGTGACGAGCACGTTGCAGGGGCAGAACGGTCAGCCGGCGCTGACATCGCGTCTGCTGGTCGCCGCCGATGGCGCCCGCTCGGCCGTGCGCGACATGATCGGCATAAGTGCCAGGCATGTCGACTATGCCCAGCACGCGATTGTCGGCAATTTGCTCCCGGAAAAGGCCATCGCCAATCGCGCATTCGAGCGTTTCACGGACGACGGGCCGCTGGCATTGTTGCCCGTGGCTGACAACCGCGCGGCATTCATATGGACGCTGCCGCCGCAGCGCGCGCAGGAAATCATGGCGCTGGACGATTCTGCTTTTACGGCCGCCATCAGCCGTGCGTTCGGCTCCCGGCTGGGGCGTTTTTCGAAAGTTGGCAAGCGCGCTGCGTATCCGCTGGGCTTGAGCAAGGCCAATGGCCTCGTATCGCGTCGCAGCGTTCTGGTGGGCAACGCGGCACACGGCCTGCACCCGGTTGCGGCGCAGGGTTTCAACCTCGGTTTGCGCGACGTCGCATCGCTGTGCGACTGCATTGCAGATGCGCGCATGGCGTCAGGCATCGCCGATCCGGGCAGCCAGGCCGTACTTGACGAATACCTGAACTGGCGCCGGGCGGATCAGGCGAAGCTGGTGCATTTCACCGACGGCCTGGTGCGCCTGTTCGGGCAGCGCTCGAGGCCGGTGCGCATTCTGCGCGATATCGGCATGCTGAGTTTCGATATCGTGCCGGGTGTGCGCCGCCTGTTTGCACGGCACACTATGGGTCTTGCCGGCCGGCTGCCGCGACTGTCGCGCGGTGTACCGCTGGAATGAGCGCTACCTTGCGCATTGTCATCGTTGGCGCCGGCATGGTCGGCCTCACGCTGGCCGCACTTTTGTCGCGCGCCGGCAGCAGTCGCAAGATGCACGTCAGCGTCGTCGATGCAGTAGCGCCCCCGGCGTTCGACCCGCATGACGATGTTGCGCTGCGCGTATCAGCGCTGTCGGCCGGTTCCGTTGGCGTTCTGCAATCCGTTGCCGCGTGGAAGCGCATCCGTGACACGCGCGCGTGCCCGTATCGCGAAATGCGGGTATGGGACGCTGCGCACAGTGCCGACGGACCGGATGCCCTGCATTTCGACGCGGCAGAGCACGCTTTGCCGGAGCTGGGCTTTATCGTCGAGAACGTGCTGGTGCAATCCTCGCTGCACGAAATCGTATCGACTGGCGATGTCGACCTCCACTTCGGGCAGCAAATCGAATCACTCACTCTGGCTAACGGCAGGCCCGTACTCGGGCTGCAAAGCGGTACATCGCTGGACGCGGACCTGGTGATCGGCGCCGATGGTGCGCGTTCCCGGGTGCGCGAAGCTGCAGGCATCCCGGTCAGTGGCTGGAATTACGCGCAGAAGGCGTTCGTTACGCACGTACGAACCGAAAAACCCCATGCGCACACGGCGTGGCAG
>JAHHOT010000134.1 GCA_018677555.1 Gammaproteobacteria bacterium
TCGTCGAAGCGGGCGACCGTGTTCTTGCCGGATACCAGCTTGCTTACCTTGCCGCTGCGGACACTGATTCGGACCAAATTCATTTCGCCCCTGGTCTCGGCGATCGCAAGAATCGAGGAACCGTCGCGGGAAAACCGGGGCTGGAAAACCTGGATCTCTGCCAGCGAATCGAATGTGCGGGTCTCACGTGTCGCCACGTCAACAACGGCGAGCTGCGGCAACGCGTAAATCTGGAATATGTCCTCGTCCTTCGTACGGTACACCACGCTGCGCCCGTCAGGGCTCCAGGCCGGCGAATCGTCCTCGGCAGGGCTGGTGGTGAGCTGCAGCGGCTCGGGGTTGTCAGCGGTGACATCGACAATCCACAAATCGGAGTTGTAGTTCCTGTCCGGCTCGTCGGTTCGATTGCTGACGAAAACTATTTTCGTGCCGTCCGGCGACCACGCCGGCGCGCTGTCGTCGTAGTCACCGAGCGTTACCTGGCGCATCTGCCGGCTAGCGACGTCGAGCACGTAGATATGTGTTCGGTGGCGATCGAGGTAACCGACGTAGTCCTGCTTGAACTGCAGGCGATCGATGACCCAGGGTCGCGGATTCGGGCGCTTTTTTTCGTCGAGATCCGCCGGGCGCGCGTCCGTAATCAACAGCAACATGCGCTTGCCGTCCGGTGACCACTCGAAAGCCGACACACCCTGCTTCACGTCGGTCAATTGAACCGCATCGCCGCCGTCGCGATTCAGTAACCAAACCTGGTTTTTTTCGTCTTTGCGGTCCGACAGCACCGCAAGATAGCGATTGTCGGGGCTCCACTTCGGCGAGCTGGCGCTGCTCTCCGGCGATGTCATCGGGATGCTGGCCCCGCTATCCGTTGCAAGCATCCATACCCGGCTCACCTGTTCATCCTTCTCGATGTCATTCGCCGTCACGGTATAAGCGACGAAGCGGCGGTCCGGGCTGGTGCTTGTCTCGGACACGTCATTCAATGCGACGTAGGTCTCTACGTCGAACGTTTTCGCTTCGGCCGGTGACGTCGTCATGACCAGAAGCAGAAACAATGTCGTGAGGGAATGCGCAGAATTCATAGAGCCGGACTCCTTTTATTTCAATAACTTATTATCGGATTGGCGACCCCCGCGGGGGCAATGCTGCACCGTGGATGCTGCCGGATGATAAGCTCCGCAGAGGCATCAGCATATAACAATGCCACCGGCACTACCGGCGGCGACAAAGGAACGCTATGCAATCTGTACACGAAAACTGGTCATCGCGCCTTGGCTTTCTGCTGGCTGCAATCGGGGCGGCGGTCGGCCTCGGAAATATCTGGAAGTTTCCGTACATGCTCGGCAGTAATGGCGGCGCGGCCTTCGTGCTCGTGTACCTCGTTGCCATCGTACTCATCGCCACCCCTGTCATGATCGGCGAAATGATTCTCGGGCGTCGCGGACGAATGAGTGCGCCGAACACGTTGAAGAAAATTGCAGGCGAAGTCGGCGCCAGCCCGAAGTGGGAGTATCTCGGCTGGCTGGGCGTCGTTGCACTCTTCTTCGTGTTGAGCTTTTTCAGCGTCATCGCGGGCTGGTCGCTGGCCTACATTTTCAAAACCGCTGCGGGGGCGTTTACAGGCCTGGATGCTGCCGGGGTCGGTGCTGTCTTCAACGAATTCCTGAGTCGTCCGTGGGTGCTCATTGGCTGGCACGCAGTGTTCATGGCATGTACGGTGTTTATCGTCTCTCGCGGCATCAAGGAAGGCATCGAGAAAGCGGTCAAGCTGATGATGCCCGCGCTGTTCGTGATGCTCATTGGCCTCGTGGTATACGGCATGATTGCCGGTGATTTCGCCCAGGCCGCACGCTTTCTCTTCAAGCCGGATTTTTCCAAGTTGACGCCCGATGTCATGCTATCGGCATTCGGCCAGGCGTTTTTCTCGGTCAACGTAGGTATCGGCGCCCTTCTCACCTACGCGGCCTATCTGCCGGATGACGTGGACCTCGTAAGATCATCGATCATCGTTGCGATCGGCGATTCCATGGTCGCACTGCTGGCCGGCCTGATGATATTTCCGATCGTGTTCAAGTACGGGCTGGACCCGGCGCAGGGACCGGGCCTGATTTTCGTGACGCTGTCGACGGCTTTCGGCAACATGCCGGGCGGCGCAATCATTGGCACGATGTTCTTCATCCTGGTGTTCCTCGCCGCACTGACCTCTGCCCTGTCAATGCTCGAAGTGTCGATCTGCCGGCTGGTCGAGGGCGAGAATCGCAGCCGGCCCAGGCTTGCGATTGGCCTGGGATTTGCCGTCTTCCTGTTCGGCTTTATCACGGTATGGTCCTTTAACATTCTCGCGGAAGTCAGACTACTCGGCTTTATCGAGCGCTTTGCTGACGCCACGCCGTTCGACCTCATCGATTATTTCGTCAACAACGTCTTGCTGCCGGTCGGCGCGCTCAGCTACGCCATTTTTATCGGCTGGCGAGTAACCCGCGAAATGACCATGGAGACGCTGAATATCGAGGACGGCGCGTTATTGCGGATATTCCGGTTTCTCATGCGCTATTTCGCGCCCGTTGTGATTCTCATATTGTTTGTCGCCAACCTGCGCTAGATGCCTGTCGATACAAATCGGACCGGTGGTCGTGGCAATCAGGTGAACTGATCCAGCGCGACAAATCGCCTTTTGTTCATGCGCCAACTGATCGAGCCCGTGTATCATGTCGTCCAGCCCGAAGTGACAGCACGTCCCAGGAGATCTACCCATGCGATTCAGCAGCAAACAGATACATGCCGGCGTAACGCCGGATCCGACGACAGGAGCAATCCTTACCCCTATTTACCAGAGCACGACCTTCGTCCAGGACTCCGTCGATTCGTATCTGGGCAAGGGTTACTCCTATTCCCGTTCCGGCAACCCCACCGTGAGGGCGCTCGAGCTGAAGCTCGCGCAACTCGAAAACGGGGCAGATGCGACCTGCTTTACGACCGGCATTGCCGCCATCACCAATACGATGCTTGCGTTTCTGAACGCCGGTGAGCACGCCATTGTCTCGGATGTCGCCTACGGCGGCACCTACCGCTTTTGTACGCAGGTGCTCAATCGCTTCAACGTCGATTTCACGTTTGCCGATACGTCAAAACCCGATGACGTAAAAGAAGCCGTTCGCGACAACACGAAACTTATCCTTACCGAGACCCCGGCCAACCCGACGATGAAATGTTCGGATATCGCCGCGATATCGGAAATCGCAAAGGCAGCAGGCTGCGTTCACGTGGTCGATAACACATTCCTGACGCCTTACTTCCAGCAGGCGCTGGACCTCGGCGCGGACCTGTCGCTCCACAGCACGACGAAATACTTCGACGGACACAACGCCACTGTCGGTGGCGCGGTGATCGCCAGGACCGCGGAACTCGATGAGCGCCTCAGGTTTCACCAGAACAGCACCGGCTCGATCATGTCGCCGCAGGTCGCCTGGCTTACCATGCAGGGCTGCAAAACGCTGTCTGTGCGCATGGATCACCAGTCGGCCAACGCCATGGCAATTGCCCGTTACCTGGAGAATCATCCCAAGGTTAAACAGGTTGCTTATCCCGGCCTCGAATCGTTTGCGCAACATGAACTCGCCAAATCGCAGGCAAGCGGTTTTGGTGCCATGATGTGGTTCGAGGTCGAAGGTGGACTGGACGCTGGCAAGCGATTGATGGATTCAATCGAGCTCTGGAGCCTGGCCGAAAATCTCGGCTCGGTGGAATCGCTGATCACACATCCCGTAACCATGACGCACGCCGCGGTCGACAAGGCGGAGCGTGAACGCGTCGGTATTATCGATGGCCTGGTCAGACTCTCTGTGGGCCTCGAGGACAAGGAAGACCTGATCGAGGCACTCGGCAAGGCGCTGGAGAACGTCTAGCAGGCGTGTGACCGTTCAACCCGGCCTGGCTGTACCGCGGCGCCACGCACGGCCAGGCTATTTTCTCTGCAGCGGTTATTGATATGACTCCTGCCTACCGTCCCGACATCGATGGACTGCGCGCCATCGCGGTACTGTCCATCCTGTTTTTCCACCTGGGAATCGATGCGTTCGGCGGCGGCTACGTCGGTGTCGACATATTCTTCGTCATTTCCGGCTATCTCATTACGTCAATCATCGTTCGCGAGATAGCCAGCGGCGATTTTTCGATTGCGCAATTTTACGAGCGACGGGCGCGCCGGATTCTTCCGGCACTCGTGGTGACGCTCGCCGCAACACTCTTGATCGGCTACCTGTTGTTGAGCCCGGCTCAAATGCGTGAGTTGGCGCAGAGCGCCCTTGCAACGGCGTTTTACGTGTCGAACGTCTTCTTTTTTTTCAGCTCGGGCTACTTCGATGGCCCCGCCGAACTCAAACCGCTGTTGCATACCTGGTCACTTGCCGTCGAAGAGCAGTACTACATCCTGTTCCCGTTTCTCATGCTGTTGATCGCACGCAAAGCGTCACGACGTTATGCGCTTGTGCTGGTTCCGCTTCTGCTGGTGTCGTTGATCGGCTGTGTCCTGCTGACCGCCAGCAATTCTTCTGCCGCGTTCTACCTCATCCCGACACGCGCCTGGCAACTGTTCGCCGGAAGCGTGCTGGCGCTTCACCTGGTGACCGCCCCGGTCAACGCATTGCCGCGCAACCTGCTGGCCGCTGCCGGACTCGCCATGATGCTTGTTGCGATTCTGGCATTCACACCCGACACGCCCTTTCCGGGCTATGCTGCAGCGCTGCCGACCTTCGGTGCGGCACTGGTGATTCACGCCAATTCCGGAGGAACTACGCTGGTCGGCCGGTTCCTGAGCCTGAAGGCTATGGTCTTCACAGGGCTTGTTTCCTACTCACTGTACCTGTGGCACTGGCCCGGCGTCGTTTACGCCAGGTATGTCATGATCAATGAATTGACCGACATCGAGAAAGGCGCGCTGTTCACCGTCGTTTTCGGGCTGGCGGTGCTGTCGTGGCGATACGTCGAACGCCCGTTCCGCAATCGCTCCTTCATCGCCAGCAGGACGCGGCTGTTCGCCGTCTCGGCCGCAGCGCTGGTCGCCGTGTCGGGCATCGGGCTGGGCCTTGCGGCGGCAAAAACCGAACCCGGCGTCGCCGACGGGAACACCGCCCTCGCAAACGATCCCGGCTGGCCGCACTGGAAAGAATGCGAGGACGATGAAGAACGCATGTTCAGCGAAGCAGGACTGTGCCGGCTGGGATTCGCCAGCGGGCAAGCCGGGTTCCTGTTTTGGGGCGACTCCCACGTCATTGCGCTGGCGTCGGCCGTCAACCTCAGCGCCCGGCGCCACGGAGTGTCCGGCGTCCTGGCGACGCGAACCGCATGCCCACCGCTGTTGGGCATCGAGCGGCCGGGCCGCAGTAGCTGCAATGCGTTCAACGGTGCGGTGCTGCGTTACCTGGACGACCATCCTGACATCCGCACCGTGCTACTCGCCGCGCGCTGGCCGCTATCGACGAAGGGCACGCGTTACAAAAACGAAGACGGGCGCGCCGTATCGCTGGTGGACCTGCACCGGCCCGGTGCCGGGAAAGTCGACAACGTAACAGCATTTGAAACCGGGCTGTATCGCACGATCAGCGAGCTGTCCGATCGCGGTTTATCGATCGTCCTGGTCGGCCCGGTGCCGGAAGTGGGCTTCGACGTGCCATCGAGCAACTACGTAGCGCGCCTGACCGGACGTGACACCAATGAACGCGTTGCCCCCGCTGTTGACGAATACCGGCAGCGAACGCGCGAAGTCACCTCTGCCTTTGCGGAAATCGGGCGGCAGTTTGCACTCCGGGTGGTCGCCCCGTCAGACATCTTGTGTGGAAACATACGCTGTGACGTCGTTCTGAATGGCACGCCGCTCTACCGGGATGACAATCACCTGTCCGTATTCGGGGCGCGCCACGTTTCCCAGGTGTTCGACCCGGCCTTTGCCGAGATGGCGAACAAGCCGCGTTGAGCGACCGAAGAGGGCGTGTGCGCGGATCCGGTTGATATTCGCCCGGCTTGTGCGGAGTATACTGCTCGCCGCCGCCGACCCACCCGAGGAAGCATGAACATATCCGCCAGACTCGTTCGACCGACATGGACACTCGCCGTAATGCTCATCATGCCTGCGGCATCCGCCGAGACGTTCCAGGACATTCTCGACGATCACTGGAAACGCGCGGTCGAAGAGCAGGTTTTCTTCCGGGGCGACCCCGACGCCTTTCGCATGAATGGCAAACTCGCGGAGGTTGACGCTGAAGCACGTGCACGACGGCGCGAATTCAACGAAACGATCATCGCGCGACTGTCGTTGATCGATCCGCGTATTCTTGACGCGGACGAGCGGATTTCATACCGGGTATTTCAGTACGAAAGACTCACAGAACGCGAGAGCTATTCGCAATACGATCACCTCTTTCCCATCACCCGGCTGTTTGGCTATCACAGCTATTTCGCCGAGGCGCCGGCAGCGATGTCATTTCTGGAATCCGCCGACTATCGCAATTACCTGATCAGCCTTGGCGATTTCCCGCGCTATAACCGCGAGCACATTGCTCTGCTGCGGGAGGCGATCGCACTCGGCTACACGCACTACTGCAAGAGCATGGAAGGCTACGAGGCGACGATCAGCGCGCACATTGTCGAGGACGCCGAAGAGAGCGCGCTGTATGTTCCGTTCAGGCGGTTCCCGGCGCAAATCCCGCTCGAATCCCGGAACATGATTCGCATGGCAGGCAAGCAGCGCATTGAATCGCTGATCGTGCCGGCATTCCGCGAACTGCTCGAGTTTTTCAACAACGAGTACATGCCCGCCTGCCGAAAGACCGTGGGCATTACGAGCCTGCAAGACGGCGATCGTTACTACGACTATCTCGTACGTTATTTCACGACGACCGACATGTCGCCGAAGGAAATCCATGAACTCGGCCTCGCGGAAGTCGCGCGAATTCGCGGCGAGATGAACGCGATTATCGACGACCTGCAATTTACGGCCGGTTTCCGCGCGTTTCTCGACTATCTGCGAAACGAACCGGACTTTTACGCCCGCAGCGTTGACGAGCTGTTGCGCCGTGCTGCGTATATCGCGAAAACCGCGGAGGGCGAGCTGCCGCGTTTCTTCGGCACGCTGCCGCGTGGCACGTACAACATCAAGGCGAACTCCGGGCGCGGATCGTTTTACATGCCATCCTCCGGCGATGGAAAAACCAGCGGTACCTACTTCGTCGGCACCAGCAACCTCAACGGTCAGCCGCTGTACACGCTCGAGGCTCTGACGCTTCACGAAGGCGTGCCCGGCCACCATTTGCAGACTGCGCTGGCCATGGAACTCGGCTTGCCCGAATTCCGCCGCACGCTGTACCACTCCGGTTACGGCGAGGGCTGGGGCCTTTACTCCGAGCGCCTCGGCAAGGAAATGGGCTTCTACGAGGATCCGTACAGTGATTTCGGCCGGCTCACCTACGAA
>JAHHOT010000235.1 GCA_018677555.1 Gammaproteobacteria bacterium
ACGCCGCCGTGCAAGTGATGAAGGGAGCCTGAAATGCACCGCAAGTCGGGGAGAATCGACAAGATCCGTGCGATTGCGGCATCCCAGGAGCGCAGCAGTTGCCGTCAAATGGGTGAGTCACAACGAAAACTGGACGAGGAGGTTCAGCGGCTCGAGGAACTCGAGGGGTATCGACTCGGCTACGAGCAACAGAAATCGAGGCCGGGCAGCAGCGGGGCAGCTCAGTGGGCTGACTACCAGCATTTTCTCCGGCGCCTCGACGCAGCCGTAGCGGCGCAGGCCCAGGTAGTGCTCGATAGCCGGCAGAAGGCGGACTTGCACCGGCAACACTGGCTCAAGCGGCGCCAGCGACTCGAATCATTGACACGCGTGGTTGACCGGTGTCGCAGAGACGAAGCGGCCGCCGACGAGCGTCGGGAACAGAAGACGATGGATGAGCTGACGACGGGAGGAATCGCGGGTTACCGCTCACGCTGACGGATGTCTGGCACGCTTCTTGCTCCTTGAATGGCAGGTATCGCAATGCACCCGAGGAGGCAGGGACTCACATGCTACCGTTCATCAAGCTGCAGAGCAGCGACCTGGCAACATTCAGCGGAGAAACCGCTGCAGCCGGCGCCACGACTCAAGCGCCGGCGGCGTCAACAATGAGCTTCAACGATCTGCTGCGCGGTCGGGTGCCCGGCTCCGTGCTGCCTGGTCCCCGCAGCACGGGACAGGGTTTGCCGCCGACCGGCAGCGAATTGCCGGGATTGACGCTTGCCGGGCCGGAACCGCTACGCGACCTGCTTCCGCCAGGCTGGCGGGGCGACGGACCCGTCCTTGCCAACGACGTTGCCTTGCCACTCGTGCCGAGGCTCGTCAACGACCTCGAAGCGGCAGATGAGGACGGCCTGCGATTCGCGGCGGACGTCTTGCCGCCATTCCCGGTCGGGCCGCAGCAGTCCGCAACGGACCAGCCTGATCTGAAGGAACTGGCCGAGTTTATTGACGCGCTGGAACTTCCGAAAGCTGGTCCTGTGTTGGCGGACCCGGCGGCTGCACCATCAGAGCCGAGAGTATTTCTGCGCGACTGGCCGGCTCTGCGCGAGGTTCTGCAGCAACGCGGCCTTTCTACGGATGAACTTGCCGCACTGGAGCAGGGGCTGAAGCGCGCGGCAGCGCTGTCACCGGGCGGAGCGGAGAAAGACGGCCAGTTGCCCGTGGTCAGAGCCGCAGAGGTCGCAGCCGCCTTAACCGCGTCACGCGACGCATCGACGCGGGACCGCGACGAATTCACGTCGGCGCTGCTCCAGACTGCCTCGGGCAAACCGGCCACCGGCGACGCGATGTTGCCGGGCGGCGGGAGTCAGCGGCCCGTGCAACGCGCGTCAGGCGCTGTGCCGCCATCGTTCGCCGGATTGCTCAACTTGCCCGCACAAATGCCGCGTATCGATACGGCGGCCACGGCACTGCCGGTCGTGAGCATCGACGTACCCGTGTCGGATGCCGAATGGGGGCAATCGCTCAACGACCGGATAATGTGGATGGCGGACAACAGGCTGCGGCGCGCGGAAATCCGGCTGCATCCCGCGGAGATGGGCCCTCTACGCGTAAAAATATCCGTCGAGGAGGGAACCGCGAACGTCGCCTTTCATGCGCATCACGCGGTGACACGCGAGGCGATCGAACAGGCGCTGCCGCGACTCCGCGAAATGCTGGCAGAGAACGGCCTCGCTTTCGGCGACGCCAGTGTATCTGACGGCAGTGTGCCGGATCGTCAGGCGGAGTTGGACCATGACCATCCGAGCCCGGACGCCGGGGTGCACAGCGAATCGGCTGCCGGCAATGACGAGCAGGCCGTCGTCGCCAGGCGCCGCCAGGAAGGCCTCGTCGACACCTTCGCTTAGGTTCCTCAGCTAGGCGCCCTCGCGTCGGATTTTCGACGGTTCCGGCAGTCGCTGCCGGGCGACCACTATGAGCGCCAAAAAACTGACGCTGCCGCTTATTCCTGCCAGCGTGCTATTCATAAGTCACTGTTAATTATATATAAAACGGCAAGAACGTTTCTTGGCACGCCGCTTGCATAGAGAGCTTCAGTAGTCCACTGGAGTGAAAGATGGCCGACGAGGAAAACGAAGAGCAAGCTGCCGAGGCCGGTGGCGGCAAGAAGAAACTGATTCTGTTCGGGGTTATCGGTCTGGTATTGCTGGGCGCCGGCATCTTCGCGGGCCCGATGGTGATGAACATGATCTCGCCACCGGAGGAAGTTGCCGAGGAAGACAGCCAGAAATCGGAAAAGGCCAAACCAGAACTGTTTGCCAGCCTGCATCCGCCCCTGATCGTGAACTTCAAAGATGCACTGGGTGATCCCCACTACATGCAGATCACCATGGAGGTCATGGCGCGAGACCAGGCTGTCATCGATGCCGTCAAGGCGCACATTCCGGTCATTCGCAACGGCCTGATCCTCCTTTATGGAGCGTCGGTCTACGAGGAAGTCATCACGACCGAGGGCAAGGAAAAAATGCTCGAAGACGGACTTCGCAAAGTGCAGGAGTTGATGAGTACGCGAACCGACGAGGGCAATATCGAGGCGCTGTACTTCACAAGCCTGGTCATTCAGTGACGAGTCTCGGGAATTTCGCGGAATGACGGACAAGGTACTCACAGACGAGGAAAAGGATGCGCTGCTGGAAGGCGTTTCGTCCGGTGCCGTGGAAGTACACGGCTCAGGCGGGCCCAGCTACGCTTCCGTGAAACCTTTCGAAATCGGTCCGCGTTCGCGGATCGTTTCCGACAGCTTTCCACGCTTGCATCGGCTGAACCTGCAGCTTGCCGACGAGTTGGCGGGGCATGCGTCTTCCATGGTGCAACGAGATGTCAACGTTACTGCGGTCGATCTGGAGGTCATCACGTTCGGCGAGTTCGTCCAGAAACACGACGAGTTGAGCTTTGTCGTGACCTTCCTCGCTCCGCCGATGGACGGCCGGGCGTTGCTGACGATAGACGCATCCCTGGTACGCCAGCTGGTCGAGTGTTTCTTCGGCGGGGAAGGTGGTGACGTCACCGTGCCGGCCGAAAACGCGTTTACCGACGGCGAAATGAGCGTTGCGCGCCTGTTCAGCAACATTGTCCTGTCCGTCCTGAAAGAAGCAGCCGTTGCGATCTGCGAATTGTCGCCTGAACCGATTGCAACGCATACCAACCTCGATCTCGTCGAAGTGTCCGCCGGTACGGACCGGGTCATATCGAGTGAATTTGAAATCGCCTTCGGTGGTCATCAGAGCAGCTGCAGGTTGATGTGGCCGATCGCAACGATTCGACCGTTGCTACCCGTGTTCGAAGGCCAGAAAAAAGAACGCGACGCAGCGCGTGACCTGCTCTGGGCAAAAGAGCTGAAGCGCCGCATCGCCGATACACCCGTCGAGCTGGTCACGACCGTTGGCCATGCCGGGCTCAGGCTCGCCGATCTCGTCGGCCTGCAGGCTGGTGACATGATCGAGATCGAAAATCCAGGACTGGCAACCGTGTATGCGAAGGATGTGCCAGTGCTGCACGGGCGATTCGGCGTACACCAGGGACACAATGCCGTCGAAGCGCGCAACTGGGTTCTCGGCAATGAAATGAACGACAGCGAACAAGGAAAACTCGATGAGTGATGAAAGCAGCAATCCACCGGAAGGTGACGCCTCCGCCGGCGTGTCAGCGGAGGCCGCAACGCCCGCTGCAAACAGTGAGCCGGAACAGTTCGCACCCGATGAGCTGCAGCAAAATGCGAGTGGCAGCAAGAGTGCCGACCTGAACCTGGATCTGATTCTGGATGTCCCGGTGCGCCTGTCCTTGCGCGTTGGATCGACGGAGATCTCTATCCGCGATCTTGTGCAACTTGTGGAGGGCTCGGTGATCGCGCTCGAGCAGGATTCCAGCGCGGCGATGGATGTACTGGTCAACGGCACGCTGATTGCGCATGGCGAGATTGTCATCGTGGATGACCGTTTCGGCGTACGTCTGACCGATGTCGTCAGTCCCACAGAGCGCATAGAGAAAATAAACTGATCATGGTCGCCCGATTTTTAGCAAGCACGATGACGGCGGGATTGTCCTGCGGCATGATGCTGATCGCGTTGCCAGCCATGGCAGTCGCGGCAGAATCCACGCCGCTGCAACCGGCCACTCCCGCGACGCCTGACCTGCTGGGTCTCGGGTCGAGCCTGGTCGCTGTACTTCTTGCGATTTTGTTGCTTGGCTGGCTTTACAAGCGGTCGGGAGCCTATGGCGGCGGCCGCAAAGGCGTGATCAACATACTTGCTGCGCAGTCTCTGGGACCCAAAGAGCGCATCCTCGTGGTCGACGTCGCCGGCCAGCAGCTCGTGCTCGGCATGACGGCGACGAGCGTTCAGACACTTCACGTTCTGAGCGAGCCGGTCAAGGAAGCGCCGGAAGCGCCCTTACCCGCGAGTTTCGCCGAACGCCTGCGTTCAACGCTTGCGGTGGCGAAACGATGAAGCGCTTGTTGACGGTCATCCTGTTGCTGGCGACTCCGCTGGCCGCGGTGGCGCAGGTGCCGACGATCGAGCTGGCCAACGATACGGCCAGCGGTGTTACGTTTACACTGAGTATCCAGATCCTGGTGCTGATGACGCTGCTGACCTTGTTGCCGGCCGTCATCCTGTCAACGACAGCATTCGTACGCATCATCATCGTCCTGTCAATACTGCGCCAGGCGCTGGGTACGGCGCAAACACCGCCGAACCAGGTCTTGCTCGGCGTCGCGTTATTCCTCACGTTCTTTGTCATGAAGCCGGTTATCGATTCTGTCTACGAAACGGCGGCTGCGCCGTATATTGCCGGCGAAATCGATGCCGAAACGGCAATGGAGAAAGGCATCCGCCCGCTGCGAAACTTCATGCTGAACCAGACACGCGCGAGCGATCTCGAATTGTTTGCAGGAATTGCCCGGATCGACAACATGGATTCGGCGGAGGACGCTCCACTGTCGATCGTCATTCCGAGCTTCGTTGTCAGCGAACTGAAGACAGCGTTCCAGATCGGTTTCCTGATCTTCATCCCGTTTCTTGTCATAGACCTCGTCGTATCGAGTGTACTGATGTCGATGGGCATGATGATGCTTTCGCCAATGCTGATCTCTTTACCGTTCAAGATCATGTTGTTTGTGCTCGTCGACGGCTGGTCGATGCTGCTTGGCACGCTGGCATCGAGTTTCTTTTCCTAGGGGTATGTGATGACACCGGAAGACGTAACGACAATCGGGTCGCAAGCACTGTGGGCAACAATGTTGATCGCGGCGCCGCTACTGCTTTCTGCGTTGGCCGTCGGTCTGCTTGTCGGCATGTTCCAGGCCGCAACACAGATCAATGAGATGACCATGAGCTTCATTCCAAAGTTGCTGGTACTGGTCGTTGCGCTAATTGTGGCAGGTCCCTGGATGTTGGCGGTGATCGTCAACTTTACGAAGCAGCTCATTGACCAGATACCTTCGTTTATTTCGTGAGCAGTGAGGAATCCCATGTTAGCGAGGAATATTTTTGAATCTGGACATGACAATCGGCTACCTGATCGACTATTTGACGGTCTTCCTGTGGCCGTTCATCCGGGTAACGTCTTTTGTCATGGTAATGCCGGTGATCGGTGGCTCGTTCGTGCCGGCGCGCGTGAGAATTCTCGTCGGCCTCGCATTGACCATCGTCATCGCACCGCTGGTGACGCCGCCGGACGTCCAGCCACTGAGCTTGCAAGGGTTCTTCCTGTTGCTGCGCGAAATGGCCGTAGGAGTGATGATGGGTTTCCTGGTGCAACTCGTGTTCGACGCGATCGTGCTGGGTGGACAGGTCATCGCGATGAGCATGGGACTGGGCTTCGCCGTGTTCCTGGATCAGGCGCGTGGCGTCAATATTCCTGTCCTGGGACAGCTTTTCTTGATGCTTGGAATGCTCGTTTTTCTCTCCCTGGATGGCCACCTGGCGATGATTCAACTGATCGCCGACAGCTTCCAGTTGCTGCCGATAGGGTTGGCCGGTTTCCCGGCCGAAGCGCAAGAGGCGATGATCCATCATTCGCGGCTGGTATTTTCCGCCGCCGTGCAGATCGCGCTGCCGGCGATCACGGCGCTGTTGGTCGTGAACCTTTCGTTCGGTGTGATGAGCCGGGCGGCGCCGACGCTCAATCTGTTCGCGGTGGGCTTTCCGGTTGCGATGTTACTGGGATTCGTGGTCATTTTTCTCAACATGGGAAGCCTGACGGCGATCGTGTCCCTTTTGTTGCAAGACGTCTTGGTCGCGATTCCTGATCTTCTGAGAATTCTCTGATGGCCGACGAACCACAACAGGACCGGACCGAGCAAGCGACGCCGAAGCGACTTGCCGATGCCCGCAAGGAAGGCGACGTTCCGCGTTCCCGCGAGCTGACGATGTCCGGCGTGATGCTGGCGGGTGGTGCGGCGGTGCTGCTACTCGCCCAGTCGGTCTTCAGTGACGTTGAACGTGCCCTCAAGTTCGCCTTCAAGGTCGACCGGGAGCAGATATTCGATACGACTTACATGCAAGAGGCGCTGGCCATCTCGATCAGCAACGCGCTAATCGGCCTGGCGCCATTGGGTGCGATCGTGCTGTTTGCCGCACTGTTCAGCGCCACGCTCATTGGTGGCTGGTCCTTCAGCATGAAAGCGGTTGCTTTCAAGGGCAGCCGCATGAATCCGCTCAAGGGCATCAAGCGCATCTTCAGTGCTAACAGCCTCAACGAGCTCTGGAAAGCGCTCGCCAAATTCGGGCTCGTCGCCGCGATCGCCATTGCCTGGCTATGGTTTTCGGTTGACGAGCTGCTGTCGCTGGGTCGCCTGACGGTGGAAAAAGGCATCCAGCATGCGTGGCGCATCTGTGCCGTGTCGTTCCTCGTCGTATCGAGCGGACTGATTGTCATCGCGCTTGCCGATGTTCCATTTCAGCTGTGGAGTTACCAGAAGAAGATGCGCATGACGCGGCAGCAGGTGCGCGACGAATTCAAGGAAACGGAAGGTCGCCCGGAGGTCAAGTCGAAGATACGCACGCTGCAGCAGCAGATTGCGACCCGCCGGATGATGCAGGAGGTCCCGAATGCGGACGTAGTCGTTACCAACCCTACTCATTATGCGGTGGCGCTGAAGTACGACGAGGGCCGGATGGGCGCGCCGCGGGTGCTGGCAAAAGGCCGGGGCCTGATCGCCGCGCGCATACGCGAAATTGCGGAAGACCACACCGTGCCGCTCTTCTCCGCGCCGCCGCTTGCGCGCGCGCTTTATCGAAGCACCGAGGTTGGCGAAGAAATCCCGGCGGGTCTTTATACCGCCGTTGCCCAGGTACTGGCATACATCTATCAGCTCAAGGACAGCAGCGCCTTCGGTGCAGCTCGCCTGGAACGGCCGGTGCCGGATGTAGACGAGGAATTGTACTAGGCCGCGAAGCGGCAGGTGGAATCGAACGATGGCAGAAGCAGCACGAAAAAGGCTAATGGCGGAGATCGGCACAGGGCTTGGAGTCCCCTTCCTGCTGCTCGTCATGCTGGCGATGGTCATGGTGCCGATGCCGCCACTGGCGCTCGACATACTGTTCACTTTCAATATTGCGTTGTCGGTGGCGATCCTGCTGACCGTCGTTTATGTGGGCAAGCCGCTGGACTTCGGGGTTTTTCCGACCGTCCTGCTGGTCGTAACGCTGTTGCGGCTCGCGCTCAATATTGCGTCGACCCGCGTGGTGCTGCTTAACGGCCACACCGGCACGTCTGCGGCAGGCCGTGTCATCGAGGCGTTTGGCGAATTCGTGGTCGGTGGAAACTACGCGGTCGGCCTCGTGATCTTCAGTATTCTGGTCATCATCAACTTCGTCGTTGTCACCAAAGGTGCCGGGCGCGTTTCAGAGGTGACCGCAAGATTTACTCTCGACGCGATGCCCGGCAAGCAGATGGCCATCGATGCGGACCTTAACGCGGGAATCATCGACCAGGGCGAGGCGAAGCGTCGCCGCGAGGAGATTGGCGAGGAGGCCGATTTTTACGGCTCCATGGACGGTGCCAGTAAGTTTGTCCGGGGCGATGCTGTGGCCGGCATTCTCATTCTTTTCATCAATATTATCGGTGGATTGATTATCGGTACGGCACAGCACGACCTGACGCTGTCGTCTGCCATGCACAACTACACGCTGCTGACCATCGGCGACGGGC
>JAHHOT010000122.1 GCA_018677555.1 Gammaproteobacteria bacterium
GTCGTAGCCTCCTTCATCGTGGATCGCGGTGATTTCGATCTTCGGGTCCTGGTCATCATCGACGATGCTGAACAGTTTCAGATCGCGAATCACCTTCGGCGAAAGGAACTGCAATATGAAACTCTCGTCTTTGTAGTTTTCCATGGCATTGTGGAGCACATCCAGCCAGTCGCTGCCTGCTATTTCCGGAAAGAAGAGACGGTCTTCATCAGTCGGCTGCTCGCAGATGCGACGAATATCGGTAAACACTGCATACCCGAGGGTGTATGGATTGATGCCGCTGTAGTACGGTGAATCGTAGGGCGGCTGATAGACGACGTTCGTATGCGACTGCAAGACCTCCAGCATGAAGCCGTCCGTTACGCGGCCTTCGTCGTATAGATGATTTAACAGGGTGTAGTGCCAGAATGTGGCCCAACCCTCGTTCATGACCTTGGTCTGGCGCTGCGGGTAAAAATACTGTGCGATCTTGCGCACGATCCTGACGATCTCGCGTTCCCAGGGCTCCAGCAACGGTGCGTTTTTCTCGAAGAAATACAGCAGGTTCTCCTGCGGTTCATCCGGAAAACGCGACCACCCTTCCGCAAGCGTGTCTTCTTTCTTCGGTATTGTGCGCCACAGATCATTGACCTGCTGCTGCATGAATTCCTCACGCTCCAACTGCTGGCGCTTCTCGTTTTCGGCGGAAATCGGGCTGGGCCGCCTGAATCGATCGACGCCATAATTCATCAATGCATGACAGGAATCGAGCACCGCCTCGACGGCCTCCTGGCCATAGCGCTCCTCGCACTCCGCTACGTAGTTTTTGGAAAACAGCAGGTAATTTACGATTGCATCGGCGTTGGTCCAGGCTTTGAACAGGTAATTGCCTTTGAAAAACGAGTTGTGCCCGTAACACGCATGGGCGATGACCAGCGCCTGCATCGCCAGGGTGTTTTCTTCCATTAAATAGGCGATACATGGATTGGAATTGATCACCAGTTCGTAGGCAAGACCCATGTGCCCGCGGCGATAACTCTGTTCTGTTGTGAGGAACTGTTTGCCTTTCGACCAGTGATGGTAGCCCAGTGGCATGCCCACCGAGGAGTAGGCGTCCATCATTTGTTCGGCGGTAATTACCTGGATCTCATTAGGATAGGTATCCAGGCGATAGTGCCCGGCAACCTTTGCAATCTCACGATCGAACTCGTCGAGATTCTCGAAGGTCCACTCGGATCCCTCCGCAATGATGCCGCTATCGCTCATGCAGGTTTCTTTTCAAACAACTCGCGGAATACAGGGTATATATCCCCTGCGTCGGTTACCTTCTTCATGGAAAAATAGTCCCCGTGCTTTTCCAGAAGCTCTTCGTAGGAACGCCAGAGCCGCTGTGGTTCGTTCTTGGTGATTTCGATGTACGCATAATACTGCACAAGCGGCAGGATCGAATTCGCCAATACGTCCCGCGCTATACTCGAATCGTCTTCCCAGTTTTCACCGTCCGATGCCTGAGCGGCATAGATGTTCCAGTCTTCCGACGGGTATCGATCACGCACTACTTCCAGCATGAGTTTGAGGGCGCTCGACACCACCGTGCCACCCGTCTCCCGTGAGTAAAAGAACTCTTCTTCATCGACTTCCGCTGCCACCGTGTGATGACGAATGAATACGACGTCGGTTCGCTTGTAGTTCTGTCTCAGAAACAGGTGTAGCAGGATAAAAAAGCGTTTCGCCAGGTCCTTGATGTCCTGTGTCATGGAGCCTGACACATCCATCAGACAGAACATCACAGCGTTGTTGGTTGGCGCCGGCTGTTGAATCAGATTGTTGTATTTCAGGTCGAAGTCGTCAAGAAACGGAATGTGATTCAACCGCCGCTCGAGCCGCTCCAGTTTTACTCGCAGATCGCGCGCTTCATCCTCGTTTTCCGGCTTGTCGCCGAGTGCATCGAGCTGCTCGGTGACAGACCGAATCCTGCGCTTCGTCGCGCCGCGCAGCGCTATTCGGCGACTGTGCGCGCTCCGCACCGACTGCACGATATTCAGTCGCGCCGGAATGCCTTCGTTGGTATACCCGCCCTTGATGTATTTGAAGTTCTCGGTGTTTTTCAGTTGCGTCTTGATCAGGTTGGGCAATTCGAGGTCTTCGAACATGAAGTCGAGAAATTCCTGGCGGGAGATCTCGAAGACGAAGTCATCCATGCCCTCGCCGGTGTTGCTGGCGTCGCCGCCTCCGCCGCCGCCACCACTTGGGGGACGGTTGATCTTGTCGCCCTGGATAAACTCCTTGTTACCGGGAAGCACCCGGTACTGGCGCCCGCCCGCCCCGTGACGGAAGACGGGTTCCGAAATATCCTTTTTGGGTATGCTGATCGAATCGCCGCGATCCGTGTCCGTAATGCTGCGCTTGTTTACCGCATCGGAAACCGCGTCCTTGATGTGCTTGCGATAGCGGCGCAGAAACCGCTGCCTGTTTACTGCACTCTTGTGGCGGCCATTCGGACGGCGATCAATTATTTGAGCAGCCACGGGCCATTACTGCGATTTGCGAACGCGCATATACCACTCTGACAATAATCTGACCTGTTTTTCCGTGTAGCCGTGTTCAATCATTCGGCCGACAAAATCCTTGTGCTTTTTCTTCTCTTCCGATGAGGCTTTGGGATTGAAGGAAATTACGGGCAGCAAGTCTTCGGTGCTCGAGAACATGTTCTTCTCGATCACGGTCCGTAGTTTCTTGTAGCTGCTCCAGTCGGGATTCTTGCCGTGATTCGTTGCGCGGGCCCGCAGCACGAAATTGACCACCTCGTGGCGGAAGTCCTTCGGATTGCCGACCCCTGCAGGTTTTTCGATCTTCTCCAGTTCCTCGTTGAGCGCCGCGTGATCGAGATTCTCACCGGTTTCGGGGTTGCGGTAGTCCTGATCCTGAATCCACAGATCGGCGTATGTAATATAGCGATCGAATACATTCTGACCGTACTGAGAGTATGACTCGAGGTAGGCAGTCTGGATCTCTTTGCCGATGAACTCTATGTAGCGTGGCGTCAGGAACTCCTTGAGGAAATTCATGTACTTGTCAAGCACGTCGCCGGGGAACTGTTCCTGTTCGATCTGCCGTTCCAGCATGTACAGCAGGTGCACGGGATTGGCAGCAATTTCCGTGGAGTCGAAATTGAATACCTTTGAAAGGATTTTGAACGCAAAGCGTGTCGACAACCCGGTCATGCCCTCGTCGACGCCCGCGTTGTCGCGATATTCCTGGATGGACTTCGCCTTGGGATCGATGTCCTTCAGGTTCTCACCGTTGTAGACCCGCATTTTCGAATAGATGCTGGAATTTTCCGGTTCGACAAGGCGGGTGAGTACCGAGAATTGCGCCAGCATCTTGAGCGTGTCCGGCGCGCAAGGCGCATCGCACAGCGAGCTGTTGCGCAGCAGCTTCTCGTAGATCTTGACTTCCTCCGACACCCGCAGGCAGTAAGGAATCTTCACGATATATACACGATCGATGAAGGCCTCATTATTCTTGTTGTTCTTGAACGATTGCCATTCAGCCTCGTTCGAGTGCGCAAGAATGATGCCCGAGAACGGAATAGACCCGATAGGCTCGGTGCCGTTGTAGTTTGCTTCCTGGGACGCGGTGAGCAGCGGGTGAAGCACTTTAATCGGCGCCTTGAACATCTCGACAAATTCGAGAACGCCCTGGTTTGCATGACAGAGTCCGCCCGAGTAGCTGTAAGCATCCGGATCGTTCTGGCCCAGGTCCTCCAGCTTGCGAATATCGACTTTGCCAACCAGCGCCGAGATGTCCTGGTTGTTCTCGTCGCCCGGTTCCGTTTTTGAAACGGCAACCTGGTTCAGAATCGACGGGTGTTGCTTGACCACGCGGAACTGGCTTATGTCGCCGTTGAACTCCTTCAGCCGCTTCGCGGCCCACGGCGACATGATCGTATTAATGTATCGTTCCGGTATTCCGTATTCCTCCTGCAGGATTTGTGCGTCCTCCTGCGGACTGAACAATCCAAGTGGGGATTCCTGGATCGGAGACCCTTTCAACGAGTAAAACGGAACGTGTTCGATCAGCTGCTTGAGCTTTTCGGCAAGAGACGACTTGCCGCCGCCTACGGGACCGAGGAGGTAAAGAATCTGTTTCTGCTCTTCAAGGCCCTGTGCGGCGTGCTTGAAGAACGACACAATCTGCTCGATGCAATCTTCCATACCGTAAAAGTCATCGAACGCCGGGTAGCGCTTGATGACTTTATTGGAAAAAATTCGGCTAAGGCGGAGATCAGTGGAAGTGTCTACGAGTTCCGGGTCGCCGATAGCGAGAAGCATCCGCTCGGCGGCGTTTGCATAGGCGGTCGGATCTTTTTTGCAGATCTCCAGGTATTCTTTAAGACTATATTCTTCTTGTTCTGTATCTTCGTAGCGACTCTGATAATTGTCGAAGATACTCATTTCGTTCCTCCTGGTCTGAACCTGTAAGTCACTATCTCGTTTCCACAATATCGACTACTAATTCGTTTTCCTTGAGAAAGCGCCTACCGCTGCAATGCCTGTGCAAAGCGTTTGCGGTAAACCTTTTTACCGGGCCACAAACCAACTACCTTGTTGACCCATTTTAGCCGCCCAACCTGACTGCATCCTGAACCACCAGCGTCGCGGCGACTAACAAAGAACCCCGAATCAGGCCCTAGAATACCCAGCTTGCAGATGACATAACGTGATGTACGTACCACTTGAGACCACTGTAATCGACGGATAGTTCGGATCATCTGCAGGAATTATCCCGCGACCGCCGCGGGCGCTGGCTGTGGCCATTTTTTCTATGGAAATACAGTGGTTTGCGGGATATTTTTTAGCACCAGTCGCGGAATGGCGGCGGCGCAGGCGCAGCCGCGCCCGGTGCCTGCAAGGTGTGACCTGGCACACCTTTTTTGTGTTTCGTTAAGCCGCACGCGCAAAGCTGCCGGCAGCGGCCTGGCTATTCCTCGTTTTTCTTGCGCCGCCTGTCGAGGTCGCGGAGCTGTTGCTCCAGCTCGCCGGCCTTGGTATTGCCGCCACGCAGCTCCGTACCATCTTCGAGAACGATCAACTCCCAGTCGATTTTATGGCCGCCGTCGCGCGCCGGAGAACCGGTGACGGTAATAACGTCTCCCGGCTCGAGCGTATCGTTGGTCCAGCCGCGACGCCTCAGCACCGAAGACGCGTTACCCTCGCCCAGCCACGCTTCCGTCTCACCGTCTTCATTGGTGACGTCGAAATAGATTCGCGCATGCGGGTTGATCAGCCGGAAATTTGTAACCACACCGGTGACGGTAATTTTCTGGTCGAGGATGTAATGCGACGCGGCATTGTGGTGTCCAAGCGAGGGCGTTGCACAAACTGCCCCGAACAACAGGCCAATGATCAGATTTCCTTTCGGCATTAACATTCAATACTCCCCTGTTATCGCTTCGCAGGACCATTTGTCGAGCTCCCAGCCAGGTGCCGCCAGCCAGGTCATGCGGCCGGTGTACGGGCCGCGCAGATTAATCGGGTCGAAGACACTCCACCAGACATCCATTCTTTCGCCGTCGTCACTCAACTGGTACTTCTCGTAGAATTCCGCGTCCGAACTCATGAAGAACTTGTTACCCATCAGGTTAATCTGGCTTGGCGTCAGGTGATAGGTCCGCACGTGCAGTGCGTCATCCTCGAAACGCCCAACCGAATAACCGAGCCGCGTCGCCTCAACATCGTCAGGCACAGCACGGCCATCCATGTAAATGTTGCGCACGGCGTTCCAGTACTCGTAGCGGATGACGATGTTGTCGCCCCTGTGCTCGAACTTGATCGCGGGAGGCGCCGCAATCTGGTGCTGCAGGCCGTCGCCCTCCGGTGTGCAATCGAGCGCCGCATCGTTGGCGGCATCGTAGTCCCGCCATTTATCCAGGGTCGACGGACGCGTGAGAGAAGCGATATATTGCCTGTTGAATTCCTGCGTATCCCGATACAGGTCGACGACCGACACCTCGTCATTCTCCGGGTCGTTCAGCAGGTCGTGCATATATTCGTAGGAAAGTTCCGAGCAGCCATTCCGGCAGGCCGCATCGGGAATGAGCCAGCGCTCGTCATCGAGCGAAATGGTCGGCGACTTCCACACGCCGTCGAACGCACGTGTTCCGGCGAGTTTTACGCCATTGCCCAACAGTTTCTGATCGATCACTGATTCCGGATAGCTAAGCAAGCGGCCGAATTCGCGAGCGATTTCTTCACGTGCAACACCCTCGTACTGGCCGGTCTTTACCAGGGAGGCTTGCCTTTTTTTCAATGCCAGGTACCGGTCCAGCGTGCTCCCCCGGTACAACAAAAGCACATCCTTGCCCTCGGCGACCGACGCCGGAAACAGGTCGGTGACGATAAGTTCGGGTTCCCGATACACGGAGACACCGTAGCCCGCTGCGATCTCGGCGGCAGCACTGACGATGGCGTCCATTTCAGCCGGTGTCGCGGGTGAGCTGAGCGCGAGCTCCTTGATACCGACATTGATGGCCTCCGACCAGGAAGAAATCGACCCGAGTTTGTACGACTGTGGATCGCTGACCTGCGGTGCGGCCAGCCCGGCCTGTGAATACAACGTGACTGCTGCGAGCATCCCGAACAGCAGTGGCGAAATCGTGTTGCGTTGTTGCTTCAACTGGCGTCCCCCGTTTGCGCTGTATTGTGACATCGCGACCCAAAATGGCCCGCCGTGCATTTGCCGGCTTCAGCTGTTACGGCCGCGGTTCCGGCGCAAAACCGAAGCCCGTTTTCGGCCCGCGTACCTCTGGCGGCTGTGGCCACTCGTCCGTATCTCTCGGCCATGCGACCGGAAAACCCGGGCCGTCGATCACTTGTCCGACACGTATGCCGTCCCGGTCGCAGTTAAATGACTTCTTGTCGCTGGCCCGGCAACGGCCATCTTTAAGATACACGGTCGTAAAAACCCTTCTTGTCGTGGCTGTCCCGTTCGCCTCGGCCAGATGGATCGTACAGGCGTGGTGGAAGATAACGGAGCCGCGCGGGGCCTCTACCCACACGACCGGCAGCGCGGCAACCTCCGGTTCCTGAAGGATGTCCACGGGTTCACCGCCCCGCAGCTGTCCGATGTCGACGAATTGGTCGAGACCGAGTCGGTGAGAACCCTGCACGTAGCCCATCACGCCACCGCCGTGGCGCACATCGTCGAATGGAATCCACGCGGACACCAGGTCCGGCTCGTCAACGGGCCAGAATGGATAGTCCATGTGCGCATCCGTTTTGCGGCCTCCGGCCGTCTTGTACAGAGCCTGGTCGTGCCACAGCCGTACACGATCAGCATCCAGCAAGGAAGCGGCAGCGGCACACAGGCGCGGATGAAACGTCAGCGGCCGTATTTCCTCATTGTCTTCCCACAGGCCCTTGCATTGTGTGAACGTTTGCTCGTAGAGGTTTTTTTCACTGAGTGGCCGGTCGTCTCCAGAAGTACGGTGCGCGACCGCCGCGTCGACGAAAGGCGCAAAACCGTCAAGTTCCTGTTCCGTAAAAAATCCCTCGACCAGCAGAAAACCGTCGTTGCGAAAGCGCGCCACCGCTTCCGCGGACAGCGCAGTTGAGGATCCGCTCGATTCACTCATAGCCAAAACCGTGTAATCGCCTGTTGCCTCGATACTACCCCAGCAATCGATTGCTTGTCAGTCGCGGCGCATTGCGTAACGAATGCTAGAATGCCGGCATTCGTCAACGTTGCCGGCCATGAGCTTGAAACCGGCACCGCCGCATTCGGAAATGAGAATACAGAAACGCTTTCATATCCCCTTCCCACCCGACGACGTCTACGCCGCGTGGGTGTCCTCTGACACGGTCATTCCGCCAGCGACAGCCATGGACATAAACCCGGTGGTCGGCGGACATTACATACTGATCATGAAGTCGCCGGAATTTGAGGCGCGCAGCGAGGGCCGGTTCATCGCGGTCACCCCCGGCCAGCACGTTCGCTACACCTGGGAATGGAATGGCGATGGCGAGGTGTCCGAAATCGACGTCCGGTTCCGGCCCGCGACAGGCGGCACGACCGTGGAACTCGAGCACAGCGGTTTCACGCGGGCGGAAAGTGCGAAGATGCATGACAGCGGTTGGGACAGCTACGTTGCGGGACTTGTCCATTACCTTGGCGGGGAAATTCAGGAACAATGATGAGCGTTCGGACAATCGATTTTCGGTCGACGAATGCGGGGCAGCAATTTGCCCTGTCCCTGCACGAAACCGGATTCGCCATTCTGCGCAACCACCCGCTCGAACCCGGCCTGCTCGAACGCATGTACGAAGAATGGGCGGCGTTTTTTGCGAACGACGACAAACATCGTTATCGGGTCGGCGACTCTGCCGGGCCGGGCGGCCGCTCGGGTTACTTTCCGCAATCCGTGTCTGAAACGGCAGTTGGACACTCCAGCAAAGACCTCAAGGAGTTTTTTCACATCCTGCCGGGTGGCAGCGTACCGCCGCAGCTGCAAAGCATTGTAAACCGGTATCGCGATGCCGGCCATGCCATCGGCGAAACGCTGCTGCGGTGGTTGCATGAGCACTCCCCCGCTTCCGTAAGCGCGGAATTGTCCGAGCCACTAACTGACATGTTGTGCGATCAAATGAGTCTGTTGCGGGTGCTCCACTATCCACCCCTCGACGGGACGGAGGCGGCGGGCGCAGAGCGGGCGGCCCCGCACGAAGACATCAATCTGCTGACCCTGTTGCCCGCCACGAAAGAGCCCGGACTGCAGGTCAGGTACCGGGACGGCCAATGGATGGACGTTTTCGGCAACAGCGGAGAGCTGATCGTGAACAGCGGCGACATGCTGCAGGAAGCAACGCGCGGCTACTACCCGTCAGCCAGTCATCGCGTTCTCAACCCGCCCGGCGAAGGCGCAAACGTTTCACGGATCTCGATACCGTTTTTCCTTGCACCGAGAGCCGATGTGCGACTGTCCGAGCGCTATACGTCGCAAAGCTATCTCGATGAGCGGCTGAAGATCATCCATCGCTAGCAGCCGGCAATGGGCCAGCCATTGCCGCATCCGCGATCAATACACCGGGGCAGAGGTCACACCGCTATCCACCGGTAGTACGGCGCCGGTAATTCGTGCGGCGTCGTCAGATGCGAGAAACAGGCAGGCATTGGACACGTCGCGCGGCTGCACGAGACAGGAAAGCGGTGCGGCATCGATAAACCGCCGAACGCCGTCCGGCCAGTCGTCCTCCAGCCCTGGTCGGTGAACGACGCCCGGTGCCAATGCGTTGACACGAATATTGTACTGGCCCAACTCCTGTGCGGCGGAACGCGTGAACATCTCCACTGCCGCCTTGGCGCTATTGTAATGGGCATGCTGCGGTCCCGGGCTGATCGCGGCAATTGACCCGATATTGACGATGACGCCACCGCCAGTCCGCTGCATCGATCGAGCTGCCGTCCTGCTGCAGAGAAACGTGCTTTCGACGTTGTCGGAATACATGCGACGCCACTGCGTCAGCGAAATGTCCAGCAGCGGCGAGACTGGAAAACTGCCTGCATTGTTCACCAGGATATCAACCGGCGAAAAAGCACTTGCGGCAGCATCGAACAAGGTCTGCACAGCGTCTTCTTTTTGCAGATCCGCCGGGATTGACTCAGCGGCACCGCCACTATCGCGAATAACGGCCAATACCGATTCAGCTGCCGCTTCGTTTGACCGGTAGTGTACGACGACGGCGGCACCGGACGCCGCGAACGACGCTGCAATGTCCGCACCGATTCCCTGGCTTGCACCAGTCACCACAACGGTCTTCCCATCGAAATTCCACTGCCTCATGATCACCCTCGCACCGGCGCCAAACTGAATACTCCCTCGAAATCCCGGCCATTATGCCTGTGGGGGGCTAATCCGCACATCCACGACGGGACCAACGGCTTCATAGCCGCCGCAAGGCCGGCCGAGCGCCGGCGAAAATGGCAGTCCCGCAGCCGCGAGTGCGGTATTATCTGCATGGCAGAGGAGAATTGGCACACGAAAAAAACATAGAGAGCATAACCGTGAGCATCGAGACAGCAGGAAACGCACCCGTCGTCGCAAAGTCCGACGTGGTCATAGTTGGCGGCGGTTCGGCGGGAGTAACGGCAGCGGTATCCGCGGCACGCAATGGTTGTTCCGTGACGCTTGTCGAGCGATATCATCACCTCGGCGGCATGGCCTCAGGCGGCATGGTTCTGGTGCTTGACGACATGGTAAACGGACAGGAAATTGTAGTTGCCGGGATCGTCGAGGAATTCGTACAGCGCATGGCGAAAGAAGACATGGCTGTTTTTCCGCCGGAAGACGATCGCTACGCCAGTGACGAAATGTATCGCAAGTGGGCCCGTTGGGGCGTGCACGACTTCCACCAGGCAAAAAAACCCCAGCCTATCGTATATGCCGTTGCATTCGATCCTGACGCGTGGAAAAGAACATCGCTGGATCTCATTCGCGAAAACGACATCAACCTTAGATTGCACAGCTGGTTCAGCGACGCCATCGTCGAAGACGGCCGGATCCGCGGCGTCGTCTGCCAGACGAAAATGGGCCGCCAGGCGATTCTGGGCGACATCGTCATCGACACCAGCGGCGACCTGGACGTGGCCTGCAGCGCCGGCGCCGAATTCAGCCAGGGCCAGTACATCGTGACGACGGTTTTTCGCCTCGCGAACGTCGACACGGATGAGGCGATGCGCTTCGAGTACGAGGAACCGGAAGAATTTGCGAAAGTGAATCGGGAAGCTCGCCGAATCATTGGCGGCGCCTGGGAAATGTGGTGGCTGAGAACACCAATTCCCGGTGTTGTGTGGTGCAACTGCCCGCACATGCCAGGCTACGACGGCATCACGGTCGAGGATCTAACCGCCGCGGAATACGAGGGGCGTGACCGCATGATGGGGCTCTTCGAATACGTCAAGGGAAACATGCCCGGCTTCGAGCATGCCAACATGCTGGGGGCCGCGGAACAGGTCGGCGTGCGCACGACGCGCATGCTGCAAGGTGAATACGTCGTCACAAAGGACGACGTTATCAGCCGGCGGTATTTCAGCGATACCGTCTGTCGCGGGCGGGATTATTACACGCCTTACCGCGCCCTGCTGCCAACCAAAGTCGACCAGTTGATTGTCGCCGGCCGACACTATTCCGCGGAACCGGAGGCACAAAAACGATCGCGAGAGATTCCACCCTGCATGGCGCAGGGCGAGGTCGCGGGCATTGCCGCGTCGCTTGCGCTGCAACACGACACGCTCATTCGTGACGTGGATGTGAGAAAAATCCAGAATCAGATGCGCAAACAGGGTGCGGACCCGGGTGACGTGCCATCGGCAAACGCCACCGACGTCGGCGACCGCGCGGTCAACCAGTAGAACTGCACAAACTCGGGGGTAATGAACAAGTATGTCCACTTCAAGCGACCTGCCACTGGACGGCATTCGCATCGTCGATTTCACACAGGTGATGATGGGGCCATCGGCCACACAGATGCTGGGCGATTTCGGTGCGGATGTGATCAAGATCGAAAACCCGAAAGGCGGCGATTTGGCGCGCGGCTCGTTCGGCAAGTTCGACGAGAAAGGCCTGAACAATCCGGTCTTTTGCAGCCTCAATCGCAACAAGCGATCGCTGGCGCTGGACTTGCGGCAAGACAGCAGCAAGGAAATCGTTTATGAGCTCGTAAAACAGTCGGATGTCGTGATCAGCAACTTTCGGGCCGGCGTGATGGAGCGGCTGGGCTTCGGCTACGAAGCGCTCAGGGCAATCAACCCGAAAATCGTCTATGCCAGCGGCAGCGGTTACGGACCAAGCGGACCATACGCCCACAAGGGAGGGCAGGACGTGCTGGCCCAGGCAATGAGTGGCGTCATGATGCGGCGCGCCGATCCGTCGATACCGATCAGCATCTACCCGACGACGCTCTGCGATTACACGGCCGGCATGCATCTGGTGCAGGCTGTCCTGGCGGCGCTGATCGGCGTCTCCAGGACCGGTGAAGGCCAGTGCGTCGAGGTCTCGCTGTACGACTCCATGATCGCGATGCAATTGCAGGAGGCGACCTGTCACCTCAACACCGGCACGGAGATCAACTGGGCGGAGATGCCGCTCACCGGTGTTTTCGAGACCACCGATGGCGCCATCGTGCTGGTCGGTGCTTTCAAACCGAACCCGCTGCAGGATATTTGCAGCGTGCTCGGTATCGAGGACTTGTCGGCCGATTATCCCGATCTCGATACGCAAAAGGCCAACAAGGCGCACTTGCAGGATCGGTTCAGAACCGAGTTCGCCAAAAACTCGAACGAACACTGGATCTCGCGCCTCGAAGGCGTCGACCTGCTGTGTGCACCGGTCAGAGAGCTCGCGGACGTGCTCGACGATGAGCAAACCGCGGTCAACCAGATGATCACGGAATTCGAGCACCCGGTGCACGGCCCGATGCGCGCCATTGCCTGCCCGATTCATTTTTCGGCAATGGACTGCGGCGTGCGACGCGCACCACCGCGGCTTGGCGAGCATAACGCCGAAATTCTGCAGGAATTCGGCATCGAGGTGCCGGCGCAGGCGTCGAACCAATGACCGTCGAGTTTACGGTCGACGAGCACGTGGCGCGCGTCACGATAATGCGCGCTGACCGTATGAACGCGGTCGATGAAGCGACCGCGGATCGGCTGGAAGAGATCTGGAGCGAGATCGAAGCGAACCGCGACGTGCGTGTCATCGTGATAACCGGTGACGGCGAAAAAGCGTTCTGCGCCGGGGCGGACCTGAAAGCCGCGGCGAACAAGAAAAGCGGGCTTGAATACTGGGCGCACGCGAGGGCGAATGGTTTCGGCGGACTGGCGATGCGGAGTTCGCTGTTGGTCCCGGTAATCGCCCGGGTCAACGGCCTCGCACTCGGCGGTGGTTTCGAGATGGTGATGGGTTGCGACATCGTCGTTGCAGCGGAGCACGCCAGCTTCGGCCTGCCCGAGGCGAAGGTAGGGCTAATGCCGCTGGATGGCGGCATGATCATGTTGCCCCGCCTCGTGCCGGAAAAGCTCGCCATGGGCATGCTCATGACCGGCAAGCGAATTTCTGCTGCCGAGGCCCGGAGTTACGGCCTGGTCAACGACGTTGTGCCGGCGGCCGAACTCGACAATACCGTGAACGTCTGGGTGGAGCAGATCAAGGAGTGCGCGCCCCTGTCCGTCAAGGCGATAAAGGAATGCGTCAAGCAGACACGGGATCTGCCGGTATCGGAGGCCCAGTCCCTGAAATTGCCGGCACTTCTTGCCGCGCTGGAATCCGACGACGCGAACGAAGGCCCGCGAGCGTTTCGCGAAAAGCGCAAACCCGAATGGCAAGGGCGTTAGAGCCCGGTAACGGCTGCTACCAATGACTTTCGTCATCATGTCTGCGTGCAAAGGCGTCAAAGATGGCATTTGCGTCGACGTGTGCCCGGTGGATTGTATCCATGAAGGCGACGAAATGTTTTACATCGATCCGGAAGAATGCATTGGCTGCGCCCTGTGCGAAAGCATTTGCCCGGTCGATGCAATACGACACATCGACGACGTTCCCGATAACGAGAAAGACTATATAGGCATCAACAAGGCTTTTTTCAGCCAGTCCTGATTGCAACAAGAAGAATAATATGACCGATGGTGACGCCCGCGCGTCAACAGACAATGCGGATTACCCGAAACCCGCCTACGCGTGGTACGTCGTTGTCCTGATGATGTTTTTTTACGTGCTGTCCTTCATGGACCGGCAAATCATCGCGGTGCTCATTGAGCCGATCAAGGCCGACCTGGCACTGTCGGATGTGCAGATCAGCCTTCTCGGTGGCCTCTCGTTTGTCCTGTTTTATTCGACCATGGGCGTGTTTGTCGGCCGTCTGGCCGATTCGCTCAACCGGCCGTTGCTCATCGCAGCCGGCGTGTTCATATGGAGCCTTACAACCGCGTTGTGCGGGCTCGCCGGCAAGTTCTGGCAGTTACTCTTTCTGCGCATGGGCGTCGGGCTCGGGGAATCGGCGTTGCTGCCGTCGACGCTGTCGTTGCTGTCAAATTATTTCCCACCCCAACGACTGGCCACGCCGACCAGCGTATTCCTGCTGGGTGCGCCTATCGGCATCGGCCTTTCGTTTGCCGCCGGCGGATATATCTACAGCGTTGCGCAGGACATCGCGGCTGCTCCCGGTTGGGAGGACGTGTTCTTCATCGGCGGTTCTGCCGCATGGAAGATCGTTTTGCTGTTTCTCGGCGTCGTCGGCATGCTGATGACGTTGTTGATGGTAACGGTGCGCGAGCCACGCAACAGCGAGCGGGTCGTGGCCTCATCGAATCCGGCCAAACTCGCAGAACCGGCCTCAATGGGCGAAGTTGGTCGTTACGCCAGGAAGCACTGGCTGGCGATCGGTGGCCTGTATCTCGGCATGGCCTTCATTTCACTCGCCTCCTATTCGCAGGCCTTCTGGGATATTACGTTTCTGACGCGCACCTACGGATGGGACGCCAGCACCGGGAGCTACTGGTACGGCATGGTCCAGCTCTTCGCCGGACTGATGGGCATGCTGACGGGCGGCCTGGTTGCCGACCGGATGACCAAGTCCGGCGTTGTCGGCGCCAGCGTCGTGATGGTTATTGTCGGCAGCGGCCTGGCCGCACCGTTTGCATTGATGTACCCGCTTGCCGGGACAGCGAGCACCGCGCTGTGGCTCATGGTGCCGGCGATCTTCGGTAACAACATGTGCTTCGCCTGCGCCGCATCCGGTATTCAGCGCATGTTTCCCGGCACCATGCTCGGGCTTGCTGCCGGGATCTACTTTTTCATGTCCAACGCAATCGGCATCGGCATCGGCCCGACGGCAATCGCGGCGTTCACCGATTACCTGTTCGAGGACCCGTCACAGATTCGTTATTCCCTGACGATCGTCGGCGGGTTCTCACGCGTAATTGCCTTCGTGCTGGTAATTGCCGGGCTCAAGGCTTATCGGGATTTGCTGCGCAGCCTGGAGTCACCGGACCGCCATTCCTGATCGGGAGTACCGGCGATGTATCTGCTCGACAACCTGACCGCTGTGACCATGGACGCGGAGCGCCGCATCCTGCGCGATGCGGCGATTGCGATTGACGGCCCGGAGATCGTGGCTGTCGACGAGAGCAGCGCCGTAAAAAAGCGCTTCCCGGGAACAGAAATTGTCGATGCGACAGGCATGACCGCGATTCCGGGCCTGATCGATACCCATGCGCATGCTGACCAGTCATTGTTGCGTGGCCTTGGTGACGGCATGCACTGGATCCCGTTTATCGATGACGTTGTCGAGCCCTACCTCGCGAAACGAGATCCAGCGATCGGCGTGCTCGCGAATACGCTGAGCATGATCGAGATGTTGCGCTCGGGCACGACCTGTTTCGTCAGCCCGAATGTCGATCCACGCGACGACTATGCGTTGCTGGCAGACGCCATCGGCAAACTCGGAATCCGCGCCGTACTCGGCCGATACACGATGCCCGACGCACGACCCGATAGCGTGAGCAAAGCGCGCAATGCCGCGAAATCCGCGTCACGAATCATGCGCGACTGGCACGGCTCTGCTGACGGGCTGGTTTCGATGTGGTTCGGACTGCACGTGCCGCGCAGGGCCGGCGATACCGATCATCCGCACTTCTATGAGGCGGTTGCAAACGAAGCCGCAGCGCTGGGCGTCGGAATCACCTATCACTTTTGCTCCGAGATCGAGGACGCAGACTACATAGTCGAGCACTACGGAATGCGACCAGCCGAATGGTCGCGCGACAACCATGCTTTGGGCGACAACGTGTTGCTGATCAATGGCTGCCAGATGACGGACCCCGAGATCGGAATACTCGCCGACTCGGGAACGCATCTCGCGCACAGCCCCGTGGCAAACATGAAGATGGCGACGGGGATACTGCCCCTGACCCGCGTTCTCGCCACCAATGTCAATGTGTCACTGGGAACCGATGGGGCATTGAATAACAACTCGTACGATATGTTTGCGGAGATGAAGACGGCGGTACTCCTGCAAAACGCGATAAATCGCAGCGCCAGCGCGATGACCGCTGCGACGGCGCTGGAGATGGCAACAATCAACGGGGCCAAGGCAATCGGCCGACGAGATCAGCTGGGTTCGATCGAGCTGGGCAAACAGGCAGATATCGTACTGCTGGATATGCGGCAGGCATTTACCGCGCCCGTGCACGACGTGCTTAGCAACATCGTTTTCGCCGCCAACCGCTCGACTGTGGATACCGTTATCATCGCAGGTCGCAAGGTCGTTGAGCGCGGTGTCGTGACCGGCGTCGACGAGGCCAGTGTTATTGATGAGGCGAAAACGCGGGCGGACGAACTTCGCAAGCTGATCATAGAACGCTAATGGCCAGCGGCCCGGTCGCCGGCGCCGCATAGGCTGTATTGCTTGCAGACGAATTGCCGCGTTTCGGGCATCGGGCCCAAACCCGCGACGCCACGCCTGAGCATGCTGCGCTCGAAGCGACGCATTCGCTCGTCGAACTCCTGCATGAGATCCGTCCGGCTGTCCTTCGGCAGGAACGCGTAGCGCAACGAATTGCGGCTTAATAGTTTGACCTCGTCCCAGGAGAGATTGAACTCGGTCACCGCAACGAAAAACTCGTCCGTCATGTTGGACTCCCACATACCCCTGTCGTCGGTCGCGAGAGCAACGGGAATACCGATTCGCAGATACTCGGGAAACGGGTGCTGCGAATAGTCCGTCACGTAGTTCAGCAGGTAGTTGCTGATGAGATTTATCTCGACGAGGTACGGACCGCGCCGCATCAGCAGCATCGTATCGTCATCAGTGATCAGGTTCAGCCCATGACCAATTCGATCTGCGCCCAGCAATAGCGTGTCGCGCACATGACTATTCGGTTCGTCCACTTCGCCGGCGTGTATCGCCAGACCCACGCCGCCGTACTGGCGCCGTAGCTCGCGCAAGGTGTCGAGGAAACGGCGCGGGTAGCCTTTGTCGTTGTCTTCCCGGCCGACCAGGTCTACACCGACGAAATAGTCCCTGTTGTCGTATACGAATTTGTAGTTCGCACGCATCGCGTATTCTGCGTTTGGCAGGAACCGCAGCAAGGGCAACTGGAAGCGGACTGTCACGCCGGTCGCGCGCGCATCCTCAGCCTGTAAACGTTTGCGCAGTATGTCGACAGTCTCCTCGGGCGTGACTTCCGTGCCGTCGGGGCGAAACATGCCGTGTACCGCTACCTGCGTTTCGAGATAGACCAACCCCTCCTCGCTGAACGCCTGCATGTTGCGCACCAGCGTCTCGGCCTGCAGCCAGGGATTCATGGTGAGCGCGGACAGTCTTTGCCAATGCGTCTGGAAAAACTCGTTACGTCCCTCGTAAGGCTTGTCGAGCCGGATACTCGCCAGCCATCCGGCTTTCTCGCGTGCATCGAGCTCGCCCAGCGGCTTGTACTCGGATTTTTCGCAATCATCCAGCTGCTCGTACCGGGATGCCATGATGTTGCGAAACATCAGGTAATACGGTGCCGCCCCGAACGCGTTGCCACCGTACTCGACACAGTTTTCGATTCGCACCTTGGTGTAGTACTCATAGCCGCGCTCCTTTTGTGCCAGCGCCAGCTCGTACCACCACTCCGAATAGTTCGATCCGGACAGGTGGTTGTGCAGGTCGCCGCCCTTGGGCATGTAGTAGAGAACGCGATAGAGATCTGTATTGCTGCCGCTCTGCTTCAGTTCGTCGAACCAGTCTGCCTGTGCGCTCGTCGCCAGAAGGAGGCAACCGACCAAAGCGAAACGCTTCACTGTACGTATCCGACATTTATGTCAGGACGCAGCGGGTCGTCCTGAATAGACTGCAACTTGTCGATTGCCGCGGTCGCGAGTCGTCTGGTCACGGACGCTTCAGATTCGATGAGATTGAAGAACTCCATCGGGTCGTCATCCAGGTTATACAGCTCCCGCGGCACGCGGTCGCTGTCCAACATGAGCTTCCACGCACCACGGCGCACGGCGAACTCCAGGTCCGAGGCCGCTTTCAGCGCCCAGAACAGATCCCTGTCCGGCAGCTGTCCGCCATCGAATACGGCCTTGATGTCAACCCCGTCGATCTCGCGGTCGTCCGGCACCTGTCCGCCGCCGATGCCCGCAAGCGTCACGAACCAGTCCATGCCGGTGACCGCTTCGTCCGTCACCGAGCCGGCTTCGACCACCCCCGGATAACGGATGATCGCGGGTACGCGAATCCCGCCTTCGTAAAGAAAATGTTTCCTGCCCCTGAACCCGCCGGTACTGCCGTAGGCGTTGACCTCCCACCAGTTAATCCACCGATCGGTGACCGGTCCGTTGTCGCTGGAAAAAACGACCACCGTCTCTTCGCTGTGGCCGTTCTGTTCGAGCCAGTGGAGGACGCGGCCGATCTGCGCGTCCATGTAGGTAATATTTGCGTAGTACTCACCCGGCCCGCGCGCTACCAGGTGCTCCTTCGGCGGGTCGGTCATTCCGTTCGGAATCGCAACCACCTCGCCGTTGCTGTACTGCGCATACATTGCGTTGTATTCGTCCGGGTTTTCGAACGAGGTATGTGGTTCCGCCATACTCAGGTAGAGAAAAAACGGCGCGCTGCCGTCGCGCTCGTTCAGCCAGGCGATAGCCTCGTCCGCGTATAGATCCGCAGTGAAACCGTCCTGGGGTGGCAACGCCTCGCGGCCGCGATAGACGTTTACCGGATTTCGGTTTGTCGGTATCTGGAATGCGTTGTGCCCGTAGTAGTAGTCGAAGCCCTGGTCCGTCGGCTGCGGCTCGCTGTCGCTGCCCAGATCGGAGTTGAGGTGCCACTTGCCGATATGCGCCGTGTCGTAGCCCACCTCCCTCAGCACCTCCGCAAGAGTAACCTCCTCGCCACGCAGATAAATGCCGCTGGCTTCGGGAATCCAGCTCTTGATGCCGGTGCGGTAAGGGTTACGCCCGGTCAGCAATCCGGCGCGCGATGGCGAGCACAGCGCCGACGGCGAGTAATTCGCCGTAAACCTGAGACCGTCGGCTGCCAGTGAATCGATATTCGGCGTCCGGATGACCGGGTGACCGTAGCTTCCCAGGTCGCCGTAACCCAGGTCGTCCACGTAAATCAGCAGAATATTCGGCTGCGACCCGGCCGGCGCCGCGCACGCGGCCAGCAGAATCGGCAAAAGGAGGATCCGGATGGCATTTGTCATTGTTATCTCACGGTCGCTGAGTGCTGGCCCGGAATTATAACGACATCGCATTCGGCCCCGTGATTTGCGCAGAATTTCGGCGGTTTCCGCGACGCCTGTGTCCTGCCCGGCACGAACCGCCATCCACAACTTAATGTAAGTTTCGAGGACAACCTGATAAGCGATTATTTTGCTGAACAAAAATGAGTAGTCGCGAACATATCCAGAAAACCGGGAAAGTGTCGCATTTTCGCAATGTTTTCCAATGATACTGACAGAATAGTATGATTATCCGCGCGTGGGCCGGGGGGCGTCTCCAAGCAATCAAGAATCGTCCCCGGGCCAGGCAGCAGTCGGGAGGGGATGTTGTTTGCCGTTGCTTCACAACATCCGACCTGCTCGGTCAAGAATCACAATAATTCTGGAGACACGAATGAATCGTTTTACAGGCAGGTTCGGAATATCCGGCAAGACTCTGCTATGGGTATTCGCAGCCGTTTCAGCAATGCTGTCAGTCAGCGTTTCGGCGCAGGAAATTACCGCATCGATCAACGGCACGGTACTGGCGCCAAATGGGCAACCGGCGTCAGGCGTCATGGCCACGATTACCGACAATCGTGACGGTCGCCGGCAAACAACGACAACCGACGCTCGCGGCGTTGTCAACTTCCGGTCGATCAAGGCAGGCGGACCCTACACGATTCGCCTCACAGGATCGGGTTTTGAAGACCAGGTTATTACGGACGTATATACCAACGTTGCCGGCACATCGACGTTTTCCGTGACTCTCGCGGCGGCCAGCGCGGAAATCGAGGAGATAACCGTCACGGCAGCCCAGATCCAGATGATTACGACCGCGTCGGGACCGAGTTCCACGTTTACGCTGGATGACGTGACGAACATGCCGTCGACGACGCGGCAGATTCGCGATGTCATCCGGCTCGACCCGAGAGTCAGCATTGGCGAAACCGGCTCTGGCGGTGACCAGTCCGGCGCCATCAGCTGCCTGGGCGGTTCCAGCCGAACGAACTCGTTCACGATCGATGGCGTTCGTGCCACCGACGCGTTCGGACTGAACCTGTCCGGCAACCTGTCCCGCTTCACCTTCCCGATTCCGTTCGACACCGTAGCGGCAGCCGCGGTCGAGTTCGCGCCCGTTTCGGTGGAGTATGGACAGTTCAGCGGATGCAACGTCAACGTCGTAACCAAGTCCGGCGAGAACGAATTCCACGGCAGTGGTTTCTGGCTTTACAACGACGATGGCATGACCGGCGACAAGATCAACGGTGACCCATTCGACCAGGGCACGTTCGAACGCGAGAACTACGGCGTGGAGTTCAGCGGCCCGATTCTCAAAGACAAGCTGTTTTTCTACGCATCATATGAGAAGTTCGATACGGCGACCGTCAACCAGTTCGGTTCGGCCGACGATACGAGCTTTCCCCGCAACGACACAGCCTTCACTACCGCGGAACTCGACCGGATAAGAAACATCCTGATAAACCAGTACGGACGTGACCCGGGTGAAGTCATCCGCAACCTGCCGGTAGAATCGGAGCGCTATTTCGCGCGCATCGACTGGAACATAAACGACAGTCACCGCCTCGAGGGCACCTATGCCAGCGTCGAAGAAGCCACCCGGATCGGTGACGATATCGGCAGCGGTCGCGGCGAATTCACCTTCTCGGATAATTTCCATGCCCGCGGCTCGGATTCGGAAACCTTCGGTATCAGGCTGTTCTCCGACTGGACCGACAGCTTCTCTACCGAGTTCCGCTGGTCCACCCAGGAAGTTATTGACAGCCAGAACCCGGTTGGCGGCGGCGAGCAGCAGGATGAAGTGCCGAAGCCGCGAATCGCGGTCAGTGACGGCAGCACAGCCGGCGTGTTCGGCGGCGAGTTTTTCGGCCAGGAATTCGTCAGCGGGCCGGGCACGTTCCGCTCGGCGAACGCACTGACGACCGAGAAAGACCAGTTCAAGCTCAAGGCTGACTGGCAGGTTGGCGATCACCTGATCACGGGCGGCTACGAGTACGAGACGCTCGATGTATTCAACCTGTTCATCATCAACGCGACCGGCACCGTTTTCTTCGACAGCATCGATAATCTGGAACTCGGTCAGGCGTACGAGATTCGCCAGAACGTTTCATTCACGCTGGACCCGACCGATGCGGCGGCTATCTATACGCGCGATATTCATTCGTTGTTCCTGCAGGACAGGTGGACGATCAACGACAGTATGGAGCTGATCTTCGGCCTGCGTTACGACTGGTACGACTCGAACGATCTGCCGCTTTTGAACCAGACCTACGTGGATCGCTACGGCATGACGAACCAGGTTGGCATGGACGGCCTGGATGCGATTCAGCCGCGAATCGGCTTCAACATGACCATGCCCGACAGCTGGGGCGACACGAGGCTCTCCCTGGGCTTTGGTGTGTTCTCGGGCAACGATCCAACGGTCTGGTTCTCCAATGCCTACCAGAACTTCGGTGGGGCGATCGGCCTCGGCACGGTCACCGGTATCGGCTCAGCGACAACTTGTACGGGTGCCGAATTGAATGTGTTGGCCGGCGGAAGCTTCAGCGGCATCCCGGCCTGCGTTTCACAGTCGGGTCAGAACCAGGCGCTTGCCAGCCTGGCCGCGGTTAACGCAACAGATCCGAATCTCGAGCTGCCGACGGCGAACCGCTACAGCCTGGGCCTGGAGCACAACACCAGCCTCGACAACGATTTCTTCAGCGACTGGAACCTGCGGCTGGACCTCATCTATACGGACCTTAAGGACCAGGTCGATTTCGTCGACCTGTCGATGACGCAAACCGGCACATTGCCGGATGGCCGTCCGTCCTTCACGCCCGTCGATCCGCTGCGGGCGAACTGCAACGCGACCTTCAACGGTGTGCGCCAGGGATTCAGCAACGTGACACCAGACTGCTTCGGCGCCAACCAGGACATCTATTTCACCAACAAGCAAGGCGACGGTGGCTATACGTTCACGACGTCGATCCAGGCCAACAAGGGATTCAACTGGGGCGATACCTGGGCGCTCGGTGTCAATGTCGGCTATTCCTACAACGAATCCGAAGTCGGTAACCCCGGTAATTCGTTCACGGCTTCCGGTAACCACCGTTCGGTCGTGTACCGGGAGCTCGAGAATCCGACGGTAGGCCCGTCGTATCGAAATACGCCGCACAACTTCGTGCTCAGTATGACGCTGTCGAACTACTTCTTCGGTGATAACAAGACCAGCCTGACGGCATTCTTCCAGCGTCGTAAGGGTAATCCGCTCAGCATCGTTCACTTCGGTACACCTTACGCCGACATCGTTGGCGACCAGAGCGACGAAGCGCGCTATCTGCTGTACGTTCCGACGGGTCCGAGCGATCCGCTGGTCACCTGGACCGACGGATCTGCCGACGCCTTCTTCGATTATGCCGACAGGATCGGCCTGAAGCGCGGCCAGATTGCGCCGAAGGGCGTGCTGGACGAGCCCTGGCAGAGCGATCTCGACCTTCGTTTCCAGCAGGAGATTCCGTTCTTCATGGAATCGAAGGCGAAGATATACTTCGACGTCGAGAACGTCCTCAATCTGATCAGCGACTCCAGCGGTACGAAGGCCTACGTCGATACGACGGACATCCTGTCGGCCGTTGGCATTGTCAACACCGATCTCAGTGCGGATGGAACCCAGTACGAATACTCCGGATTCTCAGCGCCCACTACGACGCCGGACTCCTGGGATACGCTATGGCGCGTCCAGCTTGGTCTCCGGGTCGACTTCTAACGGCGACGATGCGCGAATATGGCCCGATGACGGCCAGAAACGAAGGCGCCCCTCCCCGGGGGCGCCTTTTTTTTGCGCTACTGCTGCTGGCGGCCTGCACGCCTCCCGGTCTTGCCGGGGAGCGCCCCAACATTATCGTCGTGATGGCCGACGACCACGGCCAGTGGGCGCTCGGTGCGTACGGCCTGCGCCAGATGCGGACGCCGAACATCGACTGGCTGGCACGTGAGGGCGTTATGTTCGCCAACGCGATGTCGCCGGCGCCGGTCTGTTCCCCGGCGCGTGCCAGTTTTCATACCGGGAAAATGCCGTCGCAACACGGTGTCCACGACTTCCTGAGCGAGCGCGCCGAGTTCGACGCCGACTGGCTCGCGGGGGAGAAACTGATATCCCAACGAATGCAGGAGGCCGGTTACCGTACCGCCCTGCTCGGCAAGTGGCATGCAACGACCAACAGCCGGCCGCCGCAGCCGGGATTTGATCGCTGGCTCAGCTACAACCCGTATGCGGCCGGCTGGCAAAACCAGTACCTCAAGAGCGGTACGGTCCATTTTTCCAGTGACGGGGCGGAGGTGGCCCACACCGGCGTGCAGGCCCGTTTCCTGACGGAAGAAGCCATTCGGTTCATCGACGCTGCCTCCGACAAGCCGTTCTTCATCAGCCTGAACTTCACCGAGCCACACGACCCGTTCGAGGGCCTTCCCGAGCGCCTGGTATCGCAATACCGCGGCATCGCGGACGAGATCATACGTGCCGGTGATTCCTCCGACATGCCGGACAGAGGCGCCGCCACGACCACGCCGATCGATCATGCGGAGCAACTGGCGCAGTATCTCGCCGCGGTATCACTGCTCGACGAACAGGTTGGCCGATTGCTGGATGCGCTGTTCGGTCGGGGGCTGCTGGACGATACGATGGTCGTCTATACGGCGGACCACGGCTTGCTCGTTGGACAACACGGCCTTTACGGCAAGACCAATGCGACGAACCCACCGAACTTCTACGAGCAGACGATCCGGATTCCACTCGTGATCTACGGTCCGGGCGACACCGTCAGGGCACGGCAGACGCGCACCGAACTGGTCGACCTGATCGATCTGCACGCGACCGTGCTCGACTACGCCGGCGCGGCAGCCTCGACGAACTACGGGCCCGGGCGCTCGATGCGCGCATTGCTCGAAGGTCAGCGCAATGTCGGCTGGAGATCGCTGCAATTTGCGGAAAGCGCGTATGGCCGCATGGTCACCGACGGGCGTTGGAAACTCGTGCGCTACTACCGCCCGGATCCGGATGCTACGCCCGTCGATTACTGGTTCGACCTCGCCCACCCTTTCGGCGAGCGCCATGCTTCGGACGGCCCACCATCGACGTCCCGGGCAAGACTGATTTCGTCGCTCGAGGATTTTTTCCGTCGATTCGAGACCGCGGAACACTCGGGCCGGCTCATCTGGAAGCAGCCACCGCCGAACGCCCGCATGCAGAAAGACATCGCGCAAATGCGGCAGAACTGATCGGCCCGTATCTCAGCGCGCGCTGGCAGCCAGGTCCGTCTGCCGCCCGCTCTCTGGAGTTGGCACGGTGCCGTATTTGCGGAAATAGTCGATCGTGATTTCGCCGAGCGGGGGATGCTCTTCCAGCAGCTTTGTTTCGAGGAATACGTCGTAGTGGTCGCCGCCACGCGCGATGATCCCGGCGACGGCCGCCCTGAAGACATCGTCGTCGGCGACGGGATTGCCGTCGAAGTGCAGTGAAACCAGCCGCTGTCGTTCCGGCCTCGAGGTATCGTAGACCACGCGCAGTCTCGATGAGACCTGCATCAATCCGCGTAGCTGCGTGAACGACTGCTCCAACGCAGCCTTCAACTGGACACCGGTCATCTCGACGACGGTCGAGGGGTCGACAAACGGGTTCGTATCGAGAATATCGACGACTTCAACGTCGCCTTTTGGCAGGTCCTTGCGAATACCGCCAGGATGCATCAGACCAATGTCGGCGCCGGTCATCTCGACCATGATGTCAGCCATCAGGTTGCCCAGATCCGACTCATCGAAATAGCGACGATTGAGGCGGGCTTCCGTCCTGCCCACGACCTCGGTGATGTGCGGATAGCTCGCCCGGTAGGCCGCATTCTTCTTTTCGATCGTCGGATCGGACGCCAGGCGGTCGGCGTCCACCGGGACCAGGCGACCCTCGTAGCCCGCAATCTCGCGTGTTTCGGCGTCCAGGGTCAGCTG
>JAHHOT010000097.1 GCA_018677555.1 Gammaproteobacteria bacterium
TGCGATCTGGAGCAGATATCGTCGGCAGCACCGTTTCGGCGCGGCGCGTTCGTCATGTTGTTCATGCTGGCAGCGGGCTGTGCGCCCTACACGGCAACGAAGTTCGCCGACTACTTCGGAATGAGCAAAAGCAACATCGAGGGCGAGGGCTTTACACACGTAGTGTTCTCGCGGGACCGCCAACGCATCGACGACGAGCTGCATATCTACATTGACGACGACGGCAACGCGGATGCCGGATCGTCGCCCGGCACGGATCCGACGCCGGAACTGAGCATGGCGCTGAATCTCGCGGTAAAGGATACGAACGACCGCGCAGTCATTGGCCGTCCCTGCTACTTCGGTGTCAGTGTGCAGGAACAGTGCGACGCGAAATACTGGACCTCGCACCGCTACAGCGAGGGCGTTGTGCGCAGCATGGCGGCCGCCATCCGCCAGGTTCGCCAACCGCGGCACCAGGAAATCTACCTGATCGGCATCGGCGGCGGCGGCGTGATCGCGACACTGCTGGAACCGCTGCTGGAGGATGTCGTCGCTGTGGTTACCGTTGGTTCGAACCTCGATACCGACGCCTGGGCCAGCCACAACGGCATGCCGCCGTTGTCAGGATCGCTGAACCCGGCCCGCGAGGTCGGCAGCTCGAACGTGCCGCACTTCCTGCTACTTGGCAACAAGCACGAAACGGTTCCGCAATGGCTGGGGATTGCCTACGCGGAGGGACGCGAACACGTCATCGTTCAAACGTACCCCGGCTACGATGACGAATGCTGCTGGGAGAAAGACTGGGAGAGCATTCTCAACGATGTCAACGCGGAAATAGCGGATCGCAGCATTCCCGATTTCGATTGAATGACCGGATTTTTCAGCGGATGCCGACACCCCACGCATTCAGGAATGCAATGCTGCCGATCGGGTCGCGCTCACGCGGTTTCTCCTGGCGCCGTCGATCGTTGTCGCTCAGCGTAGCGGGGTCACCGGGGTAGCCCAGCGCAATCATCGCATTAGCCTGGTGCGACCCTGGGATTTTGAACTCGCGCAGCAAGCGGTCGGCATCGAAGCCGCCCATCTGGTGAACAGCCAGGCCGAGCTCGCAGGCCTGCAGGCACATGTTTTCGCTGGCGGCACCGTTGTCATGGGCGCTCCAGCGATTGGTCTTGCCATTCCTCTGGAACAACTTATGCGACAAGGCGGCTATCAGCACCGGGGCACGTTCCGCCCAGCGCTGGTTGCCCGGAACGAGACAGCCCAGCGCCCTGCTCCAGCTTTGCGGATCGCTGAATCGATCACACAGCAGGTAGCGCCACGGCTGCTCGTTGAAGCAGGAGGGTGCCCAGCGAGCTGCCTCCATGATCGACAGCAGTTTTTCTCTTTCGACCGGCCGGGCCTCGTCGAAAGCAAGCGGGCTCCAGCGCCTGGCCAGCAACGGGTGTATCGGCTCGGACGTCTCGGCGGTCCTGTCAGTTTCCACGCCTGTCGCCCGTCATCGATTTGCTAGCCACCGGCGGCGCGGCGCGCCTGCTCCACCGGCATGCGCAGGCCGCGCGCCTCCAGGCGAGGTAGTACCTCGTCCCGGAAGTAGGGAAACTCCTTGACGTAGTCCACGAACGATATGGTCGTTCCCGCGAATCCCGCGTCGGCGATGCGTTCCATCTCGTTCACGATGGTGTCGGGATCGCCAACCAGCGGGTAGGTGCCGTGGCCGGCGGCGAACCGCCCGCGCAGCATCTCGAGAGCATCTGCCGGGAACGACTGCGCGTGCAGGCCTTGCAGCTGCATCAGGTTGTCGACTGCATCCCAGTCCGCGAACTCGTTGGCGTAATAATCGAGATAATCCTCGGCTTCTTTTTTTGTCGGCCTGCAAACGACGTGACTCAAGGTTACCGCGCCGGTCGTACGTCCATTCGACTTCGCCTGTTTTTTTATGTCGATGACTTCCTGCCGCGACTGGTCCGGGTCGATTGATATGCAGAACAGATAATCCGCGTTGCGCGTGGCAAACTGCCGCCCTTCCTGAGATCCTGCCGCATTCATGATCGGCGGGTTGCCATCGAAGGGGCGCGGGTAGCCGTAGACACCTTTCAGCTTGAAGAACGTTCCGTCCCAGTCGAACGGGCCGTCATGATTCCAGATTTTTTTTACGACATCGAACCATTCCTGCGCGAGCGCATAGCGGTCGGTGTGCTGTTCGGGCAGGTCGATGCCGAACGCGTCGTACTCGGGTTTGTTCCAACCGGCAACGACGTTCAGGCCGAGCCGGCCCTTGCCCAGCTGATCCGCGGTCGCCAACTGCTTCGCGGCAACGACCGGATGGATGAAGGCGGTGTGCACCGTTGCGAATACGTTGATGTGCTGCGTGTGCGCCAGCAGCCCGGTCGCCCATGTAATGGTTTCGAGCACGCTGCCGTGAAAGTCCGTTTCGCCGCCGTAGCCTATCCAGCGAGCGATCGGCAGCAGGAATTCGATGCCGGCCTCGTCGGCCAGTTTTGCCAGCGCGATGTTGTTTTCCCAGGAATTTTCCCAGCGTTCCGGCGCTTTGGTGACGGACATGCCGCTGGAACAATTCGGCGAAAAAAACCCCAGCTTCAGCCTGTTCTCGTTAAAAAGTGGTGCGCCATTCGCTCCCATCGGAATCCTCCTGTCGTTGTTATTGCTGCTGAATCACCCGCGCGCAACGTCACGCCAGTTCTGCGCAATATGGCGGGCCGACCGCGCGGCAAGCGCGATTGCGGTGAATGTCGGATTGACGCCGGCGCTGGTCGGAAACAGTCCGGGACCGGCGATGACGACATTGCGGACGTCGTGCAGCTGGCCGTACTCGTTCGTCACCGAATTGCCCGAATTTGATCCCATGATGGTGCCACCCATGATGTGCATCGCACCCTGCGGCCCGGTCCATACTTCACTCGCGCCGGCCGCTTCGAAGATACGTTTGCCGTCGGCCAGGGCTGCGTTCCACAGCGCGGTCGTGCGCTCGTCATGGCTGTGTGTTACCTGCGCAAGTGGTACGCCGTGTTCGTCAGGCTCGTCGCTGAGCGTCACGGCGTTGCTGGCGGATGGCAGGCCTTCGACAACCCCGGTCATGGATGCAAAACCGCGCGCTGCGCGGCGCATGAATTCGTGCAGTTCGTCACCGAACAGATCGGCACGCGTCGTCGCGACACCGAGCAGATCATTCGGTTTGACCGCATTGGCAATCATCCATTGATAGCTGCCGAACGCACCGTCTTCAGCGTGCGTGTTTTTCGGATAACAGTCCTGGTTGACCAGCTGGCCGCCAAATGCGCCGCGATAGTAGTGCGTTTCCTCGTCAAAAATTCCGTACACCAGCGCCGCTGAGTGCGACATGATGTATTTGCCGACATTTCCGCTATTGTTGCCAAGTCCGTCGGGATGCGCCGCCGAACGCGACGCCAGCAGCAGGCGCGGATTCTGTACCGCGAACGCTGCAAGCACGACCACGTCCGCTGTCAGTTCGACATCTGAACCGTCAGCGCCCTTGACCAGAACGCCGCTGGCGCGCGTACCGTCAGCACTGGCGACGATCCGGGTAACAGGTGTATCGGTGACGAGAACCGCGCCGCGCGACAGTGCGTCCGGCAAGTAGACCGTGAGCGGATTCGCCAGCGCCCCGATGGGGCAGCCCGCATCGCACCAGCCGTCCCAGGTGCACGGCGGGCGACCCCTGTACGCGGTGGAAGTTATCGCAAGCGGCAGCGGCGCTACTTTTTTTCCGAGGCGCTCGAATCCCCTGGCGATGATCCGCCCCTGTTCGAACAATGGAACCGGGCCCATTGGATATGCTGCGCCGTCAGGCCGCCAGGCCTCGGCCGTGGCGTCCCCGGAGATACCGGCCTCCTGCTGAACCTCGTCGTAATAGGGCCGAAGATCGGCGTAGCGAATTGGCCAGTCGAGACCGACGCCGTAGCGCGCTGACATCTCGAAATCCTCTACGTGAAACCGCGGCCACACGGCGTAGTGATGCAGCGACGCACCGCCAACACCGAATCCGGCATTGAAGCTGTGGCCCACCGGATTGGCGCCTGCCTCGAGAACCGGCGCACCGTTCCATTTGAGGCGCCGCGCCCACAGGGTCGAGCTGACCAGCTGCTCCCTGGTTCGATCCGGCCCCGCTTCGAGAATCAGTACGGATTTTCCCGCCGCCGTGAGCTTTGCGGCGAACGCGCTGCCGGTTGCACCCGATCCGACGACGATGGCGTCAAAGTGGCGATCTGCCAGCGCGGGTTCGAGCATTACTCGCCCCAGCGACTGGGCGGCGCGATGTGCGCAGCGTAGGGAATGCCCAGGTCCGCGAATCCCCGCTCGCCGCCGTACACCACGTCTACGGCGTCTGCACGCAGCACAAAATAGAAAAACGGCGAAGGCGGTCCCTGCCAGTCGTCGAGCTCACCACTCGCGATGCGGCCCGCCAGCGCGTTGCTTTGTTCGTCAGTCAGTTTTGCGAGCTCTGTATCGTAAAGTTGCATGGCTGCCACCGACGCCGCCGCAAGGCCGCCCGAGTAAAACGGCGCAAAAGGCCGCGGCACCCCCAGGTACTTGATCATCAGCATCGAATCTTCCGGGTTCGCGGCAAGCTGGTGATCGATGTACTGCGCGAGCCCGCGCTCTGCGCTGCCCGGCAGCAGCGTCTCACCGAGGCGCTCCAGCCCGGCCACCTCGGTTTCGGAGAGCACCTGCAGCGCTGCGCCGCGCCGTCTCGCCTCCTGCGGCGTCATTTCCTGCGTGCAGCCGCCAACGGTAAAAGCCAGCAAACCGACGCCGCCCTGCCGCAGAAATTGTCGACGCGACAACGACATGTCAGCCTCGCGCGGCTCAGAAGGCCCAGCGAACGTTCAGCCCGTACCAGCGTGGCGGCTGGTAAGAGACCTCATTGCAGCCGCACAGCACGGCAAGGTCGAAGCCCTGTATTCCGGCACTTTCGTCGGTCAGGTTGCGGATATCGAAATTGACTGCCCAGCGCTCGGAACTGCTGAGCCAACCGATTCCAGCGTGAACCATCGTGTAGGCATCAAACTTGTCGGCATCGAAGTTGCGCAGATTGTAGAAGAAATCGTCGGAATAGCTGACGCTGGCACGCGCGTTCATCGTGCCGTCGAATGCGTCCCACTCGTAGCGCGCCAGACCTGTCGCCTGGAACTCCGGTGCGTATGTCGGATCGACATCGCGTGCGGGCAATGGCGATCCGTTACGTAACAGGATGTCTTTCACCGTCGCATCGAAAGCGGCAACGCTGAGCAGGAAGTCCCAACCATCCGCAGGCGACGACTGCAACTCGAGTTCCACACCGACGTTCTCGGCATCGGCATTGATCACAACACCGCCGACACCGACAAACAGGAACGCCTGGTAGTCGGTGTAGTCGTAGTAGAACGCGGAACCGTTGAATCGGGTGCGCCCATTCTGAAACGTCGATTTGAAGCCGGCCTCGAACGCCAGTAATTCTTCCGAGCCGTACGGGAGCCCGCTGGCACCGCCGGAACCCAGAAACGCGCCCAGCAATGGCGCATTGAAGCTGCCCGCTTTCACACCGCGATTAATGCCGGCATAGATCAGCAGGTCGTCAGAAACGCGCCAGTCCAGCTGCAGCTTGCCCGCCCACAAGTCATCCGAGGTATTCGCCGACTCACGAAACGGCGAACCCGCGCCGAAAGGATTGCTGAGAAAATCGCCCTGATTGACCGTGAAATTATCGAAGGACAGGTAAACACCTATTCCGGTTTCGAATTCCTTTTCCTCACGAATGGCACGCAGGCCGAACGTACCCGTCAGCCGATCCGTGAAGTCGTATTCGATTTGCCCGAATAGGCTGTAGGAATCCGTCTTCAGGTCCGCGACGACACCAATGTCGACCGGCGTAACGAAAGTACCGACGATACTGTTTTCGGGCGCCTTCAGGCCATTGTCCGACATCGTGTCGATGTTGAGATAGTAAAAACCGCCGACCCAACGCGACCGATCGGTTTCGCCCTGCAGGCGCACTTCCTGAGTAAAACTGGTGGCATCCACGCCGGCATAGTTCGCCAGCTGGTTGATGGGTGCAGAATCCACATCGATGAACAGTAACTTGTCGTAGCTCTTCCAGTCGGTTACCGAAGTGAGCTGCATACCGTTGTCGAAGGCCCACTCGAGTCGCGCATTGAGCCCCTTCGTCTCCGTTTCACCCTGGTTGGCGAACGCAAAGTCGCCGCTTGTGTCCCAACCGGCGCCGTCAGGGTCCACGTAACCGAAGAAATCTCCGCCGGGAACAGATCGTCCAGGCAGGCCGATGCCGGCGCCGGGTAACAGCTGATCGCCATCGATGGCGTCACCGCCGGCGTCGCCAGTGCCCTGGATACTCAGGCGCGTCTCGTTCGCCGGCGTGTCAATGACATTGATGAGCTCGCCGTTGGCATCAACCACGGCAATCGTCGATTTCGACTGGTACGGCCCGGTCGGAACTTCCGATTTTGCGTAGTTGGCCGACACGCGCAGCAACGTGTCTTCGCTGATCTGGAAATCGAGCGTACCGCGCACGGCGATCGTCTCGGCGTCTCCCATGTCGGCGCCCGCGCCGGTACCGGGGGAGCCACCGCCGAGACCGGCTGGCGCCTGCGCCGGGTACAGGTTGTTGAGGTAACCTTCCTGGTCGTTGAACAGAAACGCCACGCGTGCTGCAACGTTGTCGCTTAGCGGACCCCCCAATGCGCCTTCGAGCTTGATTTGTGTCGCATCCGAGTTGCTGTCGAACAGGCCATAGGTCGCGTCGAGGTACCCGCTCGTCTCGTCAAAGCCAGGTTTGCGCGAAATGTAGTGAACGAGGCCGCCGGTCGCATTTCGCCCGAACAACGTGCCCTGCGGTCCCTTGAGGATTTCAACGCGCTCGATGTCGTAAACTGCGAATGTCTGTGCCTGCGCGACGGCGAGGTAGCCCTCATCAAGGTAGGCAGCGTTCGGTGCCTCAACGACATCGTTGAAGTCGTTCTGGGTAACGCCGCGAATCGTGAACTGGGTGTTTTGCCCGGCCAGGTTGCCGGAGATGTGTACACCGGGAGAAAACGCCGCCGCATCGAAGCTCTGTTCGACGCCCAGTGCACGTAGCTGGTCCCCGGTAAACGCGGAAATCGCGATGCCTACATCCTGGCTGTCCTGCTGGCGCTTCTGCGCCGTGACAACCACTTCTTCCAGGACCTGTGAATACGCCGGGAGAATTACCCAGCCGCAAATAATCGCCAGGCTCAGTCGCCTGCGAACTACTGACATACTCATTCGATTGCTCCCCCTCAAATGAATTCAATGCTGCTATTCGGTCTTGCGCTGCTTCCCGTGTGCTGAAGATTTATTTTTATCATTGATTTACACTTTAAATTCTACCTAGGACATTTTAAGTGTCAAGTAATCGCAAGAGCCCAGCCATGACAGAAATATCGCAAAAGCCCGGAACCGGCAAACGCGCAAGCCTGGACAAGAAGTGGCACCTGGCCACGGATGAATTCGAGGTGGGCCTGACGGAGCTGGAATTCTCGATCATCCGCGTATCCGCGGCGTTCGAGCGCTGGCAGTCGGACTGCCTTGCCTGCTGCATCGGCCAGCCGTTTTCCGGCTCGGACACGGCGGTGCTGCACGTCATCCGCATGCACGACCGCTCGAAGAGCATCTCGGAGATCGGGCGTTTGCTCAAGCGCGACGACCAGTCGAATCTGCAGTACGGTATCCGCAAGTTGCTGAAGGCGGGCCTGATCGAAAAGGCGAAAGACAGCAGCAGCAAAAAGGGCGTTACCTACCAGGTGTCGAGTCTCGGCCGGGAGGTAACGGACAATTACGCAGAGTTTCGCCGCGAACTCCTGGTCTCACTCACGACGACGATGTCGGGCGCAACGGATCTGGAGGAAATTTCGAAAGTGCTGAACCTTATGTCCGGGCTGTACGACCAGGCGTCATGCGTGGCGGCGACGCATAAAGTCGCGGGCTGAGCGCGGCAGGTTGTCATCGGATCGGGGCGTGCTGCCCGGGGTTCGTCGTTGTGCGCCCCGATCCTCAGTTCTTGACTTGTTATTTTTTCTTGTTAACAAACAGGCCAGGAAGCGCTCCCGCCGGGAGCGAATCCTGGCCCGTTAATATTCTTTACTACAGCGGCGAGTCGTCGTCGAGGCTGACGCCGTTGCCCGAGCCCTCCTGCACGAACGGGTCGGCATCCTGGATCGAGTCGGCCCAAAGGTAGCCATCGGCCCACAGGTAGCCATCGGCCCAGAGATAGCCGTCGGCCCACAGGTAACCATCCGCCCACAGCGTAGAGTCAGCCCAAAGGTAACCGTCGGCCTGCAGGCCGCCGTCGGCCCAACCGGAACCTCCGGACCACAGCGAGCCCGATGCCCAGGCAGCATCGCCCCAGAGGTCGGCGGTATCCTCGACCAGGATCCCACCGGTCAGCTCATCGACGCTCATTAGCGGCGACAACGCATCGCCGGTAACGATGCCGGTATCATTCATGGCCGCGTCGATATCGAGCACGCCCGCACCGATATCCGTTGGCGCCACGCCGTCGATCTTGCGCGCCGAACGCATGAGCCGTGCTTTGACCGTTGCCGGCGACAATGTTGGATCCTTCTGCAACATCAGCGAAACGGCCGCGGCGACCATCGGCGTTGCCATGCTGGTGCCTGACAGCGACAGGTACTCGCTGTCGCAGCCTGATTTTGAGCACAGCACGACGTTATCCGGCATGTCCTTACGCAGCTTCGCGGACTTTTCCATGGTCGCGACCACCCGATTACCGGGGGCAATCAGGTCCGGCTTCAGCACGAGGTCGCCGGCCGACGGTCCGCGCGATGAGAAAGACGATACGTAGTCGTCGCTGAAGTCCGTGCCCGTCGCATTGTCCGTCAGCGAACCGACCGTAATGATCTTGCGCGAGTTGCCCGGGCTCTTGATCGTGAAGTTGCCGCCATTTCCGAGGTTGCCTGCCGCAGCAACGACGACGACGCCACTATCCCACAGAGCCTCGACGGCATGCACGAGCGGGTCTGTCGTGTTCGATTCGCTGATACCCTTGCCGAGCGACATGTTGACGACGCGAATATCCAGGATCGCCGCATACTGCAGCAGCCAGTCGACCGCGGCGATGGTGTCCGAGGCCTGGCCCTCACCCTTGTCGTCGAGCACGCGCAGGGCAAACAGGCTTGCGCCGTCCGACGTGCCGCGAAACTCGCCATCCGAATCGACACCGTTGCCGGTGATGATGCCGGCGATGTGCGTGCCGTGGCCATACTTGTCGCGGCGCGGATCGTCGTTGTAGTCTGCGACCTGGTCACCGCTGATCGTGAGTTGCGGGTATGCGCCGTCGAGGAAATCGTATTGCGTATAGCTGTCGGGCAGGTCAGAGTGCTTCGAGATGCCCGTATCGACCACGGCAACATTGATGCCGAGTCCGCTGTACGCCGAATTGCCCGAGCTCGCCGGCGGAATATTGGCTGCCTCGCGCGACGCGACCGACATCGCCGTAATCTGCTCGTCGAGCGACACACGATCGACGTTATCATCAATCGCGAAGTCGACCAGTGCACCGGCCGGAACCCGCAGCGCCATCATATCCAGCACGTCGTAGTCGCGCACGACTTCACCGCCGAGCTGCTCGACGCGATCGCTTTCGAAAAGCTCCGGGTGCGTCTCGTAGGAGACGACCAGCTCGACCAGCTCGCTACCGCCTGCGGCTGCCAGGGCCGCGACAGGTCCGCTCATCTTACTGAGCGCGGCGGTCGTTTCAGCCTTGCTGGTCTCTCGCGAGGTCGTCGCGCTTGCGGCGCCGACGTATGAAATGGTTGACGCCGCATCCAATGAAGCCCGCGAAACTACATAACTATCGGCATTTGTGGGCGTGATTTCCGGCTGCGGAATTTCGGCGGAAGCTGCGGTGGCAGCCAGGTCGTAGGCAACGGCAGTGGAAACGCTCGCTGTATCCTGGACGTGAGCGCTATCCAGGGATAGTGAAACAATGCTGCCGATGGCAGCCATCGAAACTATGAACTTTCGTTTGTTGTTCATCGCGCCAGTCCCTGGTTGCGACAGCCGTTGCTGCCGGTTCGCTTTCTTTCGTAACTGACGCTATTTCATCAAAAAACAGGCAATTTTGGAGGTGCGCACTGGGTTGGCGGGCGCCGCGTTTCTGTGACGCGGTTCAAATAATGCATTCGTTAAATCGACGGCGATGGCTTCGGTTTATTGCTTGCTCGACACGAGATTGGCGACAAGGTCCTGGCCATTCGTTGCTTCGATTGCGATTTGCGTTTGCGGCGCGCTGTAGCCGTCAGGGGGTGTGGATCCGCTCAGGTCGGCGACCAGTGCTGGCTGGGATCCTGGCGGGCCGGCAGCAACCTGCCTGTCACTGTAGGTGGCCAGGTCCATCGACATGGCAACCAGGCTGCCAGCCGCAACCAGCGATATCTTTAGAAGTTGTTTACCCTTGAGTGCACTTGGCATCATTTGATCCTTGAGTACATCTTGTTGAGCGGGTTCTCGCGCCGGCTTTTCTGGCAGCTGCGCGCCGCGGTAGCGGTCCGGGATTCTTTCAGTAATGCATATTGCGGTGTCGTTTGCCTCCGATTCCGAGCCCGGATTGCGCGCCGGCCTGC